>JAGQPO010001074.1 GCA_020426665.1 Planctomycetales bacterium | reverse complement strand
GCGAATCGATTTCGGAATCGGTCCCACGACCCCAGCAATCCCGGACTGATCGTCCGCATCAAGCTCCACAATTCGCCCAGGTGGTTTTCCAGTGGAGTTCCGGATAGCGCGATCCGCCAATTGGCATCAAGGTCACGAATGGCACGCGACGTTTTCGTCAAAGCGTTCTTAATGAATTGGGCTTCGTCCAACACCAACGTGTTCCAACAGCGTGTCGAAAAACGTTTGGCGTCGCGCTGCACCAACTGGTAACTGACGATGATCAAATCGCCAGGGCCGGCGGCGTCGATCAATTGTTGGCGGTTGCCTTCGCGATACAACATCGGATTCAATTCCGGTGCAAATCGGTTGGTTTCCCGAACCCAGTTGTCGCCCACACTGGTCGGAGCGATGACGAGCGCGGGGCCGTCGGCCGCACGGTCAACCAAGACTCCAAGCGTCTGGACAGTTTTTCCCAACCCCATGTCGTCGGCCAAAATGCCACCAACGCCCCAGCGGCTCAATCGAGCCAACCAGCGATAGCCATCCAACTGGTAATCTCGGAATTCGACGTCCAAATGATCGGGTTTGGCGGGATGGTAATCGGCAAGCGACTCCAAATTTTGAATGATTTGACTCCAGCGTCCGGCAGCCTCCAACGAAACGTCGGTGCCAAGCAGATCCTGGACGGCGGGGACTGCGGCATCGGCGACTTTCAATGCACCGTTGCGATCGGCGACCAAGGTGTCACCGAGCTGCTCCAGGCGTTTACGAAACGCGTCACTGATCTTCGCGAATTCGCGATCGCCGACTCGAACCAACGCACGACGCTCCGTGACCGCGGTCAACAGATCTTCTAACTTGATATCTTGCCCGGCGACGTTGACGGTTCCGCTGAGTCCGAACCAATCTTTTGAATCATCGATTTGAACACGCAATGCAGACGGTGTGATCTCGCCACGAACGCGAATCGTTTCGCCTTCGGGCCAAATCATCCGCGGCGCCGCTTCGCCGGCATCATAAAGTTGTGCCAGTAGGTCCAACGCTTGTTCATCACTTTGTGCGACCCAGCCATAAGATTCCTCGGGTGCAAGCCGATTGATTCCGAATCGGGTGATCACGTCCGCGGCCCTGTCGCGTTCGGCGACGGTATTACGTTTCAACCGGATCGGTCCCTCGTCCGTGATCGCCGGCATGATTGCGGGTTCGTGACCCGGGCGGATCATTTCCTGGAATCGTGAATCGAACATCGAAAGCCGAATAAACATCCCTGCACCACCGCGCGGACGCAGTTCCAGTACCAATTCGGCATCGACATCTTCAATCGGCCCCGCCAATTGATCCGGCAAATCGACGCGGACAAGCGAGCCGACGGCGCCGATTTTCATCGTCAATTGATGAGCCGCTTCGTCGTCCAGCAACACATCTTGCAAATCACTTTTCAGAAGGTAAGAAATCAATCGCGTCGCCCTACGGTCGCGAAGTGTTGCAATGATCAGCCGATTGCCTTTCGTTTCGGCGATCAACACCACCGGTTGTGCGGGATGTAAGTTACCGAGGACCAATTCACATTCATTGATGTTGATATCGATACCGGGAACCCGCAACCCGACGCGGTACAGCGTCTTTCGCTTTACCGGATCGGATTCACGATCAATTTGGATTTCACCCGACCGATCGTCATCGTCCAGCGAATCGATTTCGACTGGCTCCAACGCAACAGAAATTTCACCGCGACTGACTTCGATCGGAGTTGCAGAAGCGTCGTCCCAAGCGACATTGGGGTGGCCGACTAACAGATCAACCGACTGGAACAAGTTAAAATAATCGCGGTTCATGTCACTGGCGGGCTGTGACGTGAGCGCAGCGACCTGGCTGTCCAACGGTGTTCCTTCGGCGTTCTTTCGCAACAAATCAAAGGCCGGCGTTTGTCGACCTTTGGACCATCCCTTGGCATTCTTTTTCAATCGTTGAACAAACGGATTGATGCTGACCGGTCCGTACAGTTGGTTGTTGGAGATTTTAATACGCCATTGGACGCGTGACGTGGTGTCTTCTTCGCGCGAGTGGGCTTCGTCGGCCAGCTTCAAAAGTTGGCTGACCACTTCACGGCCGGCGGCAACGGTGTCGGTTTTTAATTCGCTTAGAAAAAGCAGCACCTCTTCGCTGTTGCGTCGCGAGATTTGTTCGTGCAACCACCATGCGACTGCCAACGTGCAACTACAACGACCCTGTCCGGGAACGGTCGAATCAGCTCGTTCGAATTCAGGACACGCGCAATTCGCGGTGGCTCGCAGCGACAGATCGAGCGCCGACTCCAGCGTCCCGGAATCTTCGTCGTCCAATTCCGGTTCGATTTGCAGTTCGACCAGGTAGGGCGGTTTACGATTCGGACGCATCCGGTATTCGAACGACAGTTTTCCATCAGTCTGGGTGAATTTTGGCGTGTCCACGCGCAGCATCGCCGCACGCTTGTCCAACGACTCGTCGTGCTCATCCACCAGCCGAGAAACGGCTTCGCCCAGCAACAGTCCGAACGCAGTGGGCAAATTTTCCGTGATCAAATCCATACGCTAACTAGGGTCCTTTTGTCGATCTGCCGTTTGCCGATTCGTTTGTTGGAGCAGAGTGACTATTAAAATCGTTGGCCAACCCGCTATTCTACCGTCAGCTCGTCCGGTTGCGATGCCAACCAAGACCGGATTGTTGCTTCCTACGAAGATTCTTCATAAACCTCTAGCGAGTGGATACGAATGCCTAAATTGACTGTTGATGGAGTGGGGACTTTTGAGGTCGCCCAAGGAAAACGCTTGGTGAAAGCGTTAGTTGAAGACGCGGGAACCGACCAATTACACGCCTGTGGCGGCTTTTCGCGGTGCACGACGTGCCGCGTCGAATTTGTCGTCGGCGAGCCGGAAAAAATGACTCAGGCAGAGAAGGACACGTTAGCGGCTCGCGAAATCACCGCTCCCGGAGTTCGATTGAGTTGTCAGATTCAATGTGACCACGACATGGCCGTGAAACTGGTTAGTCGACTGGAGGGCAGCGGTCGGAAAGACCAGGGGTCTCAGGTCGCCGACGAAATCCAGCCCGATCCGGTTTGGACAGAAAAAACGTCTTAGTGCTTCGCAACTTTTGATTTTGGGGTACGACG
>JAGQPO010001073.1 GCA_020426665.1 Planctomycetales bacterium | reverse complement strand
GACTGGAAGTCCGTCGTACGCTAAAATCTGAAACTTGACAAAGCACCTGCGACGATTGCTGTGAACCCGATCGGCGTGTCCTCCGTAGTAGACCTATCTGTTTTGCCCGACCGGATTCAATCTGCCGGCGCGGGTCTTCTCTAAAAGCAGGGGCCGGTGATGGACGACGAAATCAATGGCGATTCGGTGACTCCCGGTTCAGACCCAAACGAACAGGTCTCTTCCGATCCAAGTCAGGTCGGGTCCGATCCAAGTCAGGTCGGGTCCGATCCAAGTCAGTTATCACCCGAGCCATCTTCGCCGGACATTGGCCCACCCACTCAAACGTCCGTCGCTCGATTTCTTTACAACCAAAACCCTTTCTACTTGATCAGCTGTTTGCTGGTCATCTACGGGTGTCAAAATCTTGCCATTTCAAGTGGCAATCTGCTCGACAAATCGATCACGATGGTCGGCGGCATCGCCGCGTACACGATCTTGATGGCGGTGGTTTGTATCGCTGTTGTGCGTTTGGCGAAGGTCTGGGACGATGCCCGATCGATTTTTATCGTCGTCGTCATCAGCCTGATCGCCGTAACGACCGGGTTTGATGAACTGTGCATCGGCAATCGATCAATGGCGACAGCGATGGCGTCATTCGCGGCGGCATTTGTGTTGACGGTGACCGAAACGGTTTTGTGGGCTTGCCGAATCCGACTTGGCTTTTGGTACCGCGCCACATACTACGCACATTTTGCCATTCTTCTTGGGTTTCCGTTGGCGCTCGGCCGAGCGGTGGCAACCCGCAATGACCCGCTGGCCAACTGGGGATCCGTGTTGTTCTCGATGGCTGTTGCCGCAGGAGCCTTGTTGTTGATTCCGGCACTTCGCCGCGGACCGGATTCTGTGAAAGGAAACGGTACGCCATGGAGCTGGCCGCTGTATCCGATTTCGGCATTCGTCGTGATGTTGGTCTTGGCCGGAATCCGTTCACACGCGATTTGGATGTCGTTCGGGTTCTACGGTACCGCTGGAAAATTCGAACCGTTCTTGTTGCTTCCGTTGCTCGCCGCGGTTTTGATTTTGATCGTCGAGACGGGACTTGGCCGGGGCAATCAAGTGCTTCAACGATTCTCTCTGGTCGCGACTCCGGTGTTGCTGCTGTGCGCGATCACCGGAAATGGCGCAACCTGGTTGCCCATTGGAGGTGACTTGCGAACCTATTTTGGGTCGTCGCTGACCGTTGCACTCGGGTTTGTCTTTAGCGTCTATCTTTGGATGACGATCCGTGGCGTCCAGTACGCTGCATTTGGATTGCCGGCGACCCTGTTGACGACAGGTTTTTCGGCAACGTTGCCGAGTACCGGTGCTGCATATGGATTGCAATCATGGATGTTTCCGGCGGCGGCATGCGTGATTCTGTTGTTGATGACGTTTCGAATGAAGAACTCCGATTGGTTGTGGGCTGCCGTGGCGGGCGTCGCGACAACGACGATTGCGATGGCTGGTGATGCGTATGGCCGACCAAATGACGGGCTGATCGCGGCATCGGTGTTCGCCGTATTGGCCATGCTGGCGATCGGAATCGTGTTCCGAACGGACTTGGCCGTTTTTCTGCGTTATGCCGCGGCCGGAGTAATCATGTTCGGCACAATGGCGATTGTATTTCGCGTGTTGCAATCACCAGGCAGCATGCTTCTGTATGCGATCGCCGCGATCGGGGTTGTGGCATTGTTTTATGGAATGCTAATTCGGCGGCGCGGTTGGTTAATCATTGCTGCGTTACAAATCTCACTCTTTATTTTGATCACCAGTTATCAGGGTCACCGAACGGGAAAGCTGCGCCGGATCAACTGGCCCATCGCATCTGGATTGATGTGTTTGTGCGTCGGCGTCGCCATCACAACCGGAAAAACGGGGGTATACCATGGCATTGCCAAGCGAATTGCACAGCGCAATCTGGACGGGAAGCCGAGTGGGTTCCGATCCGGATTATGAGATGAAACTGCCTGAGATGAAGACCGTCACGGTGTGCTCGGTTTCCCACACCGCAATGCCAGTTCCGAAGAAATGATTTCAATCAATCGGTTTGGGTCCGACGGCTTGGTAAGAAAATGGACACTCTCATTGACATTCATGTTTTCCAGCTGATTGATATCGACGTTGCCAGAGACAATCGCCGCCGCTCCTTCCCATCCCGCTTCACGCAAATGATCCAACAATTGGATCCCGGTCATTCCCGGTAGTCGATAGTCCAAGACAAAGAACACGATCCGCTGGACCACGTTTGCGGCCAAGTAATGCTCGGCACTCTCGAATGCCAGAACATCGATATCGAAACATTGCAACAGTGCGACCAGCGAATGACGCACAGATGAATCATCGTCGATAACACAGACGGTACATGTTTCGGAACTCATGTATCAGATCGATCCTCGTTTTCGACAGACAACGGGATTAGCAACGAAAACTCAGCGCCGCGGGGATTTCGTTTTTTGACAGTCAATGTTCCTCCGTGAGCGTTTGCAATCGATCGACAGATTGCAAGCCCTATTCCCATCCCATCGGGTTTCGTGGAGTGGAAAGCCTGGAAAACCACTTCGGGGTTTTTCGCTGCGATACCGGGCCCCGTATCAGCGACTCGAATGACGACTAATCCCGAGTCGTTCACATCGGTCGACAACATCAACAACCGTTTGGCGTTGGGAACTTCTCTCATCGCTTCGATCGCGTTTCGGATCAGATTGACGAGCACCTGTTGAATCTGGCCGATGTCGACATCGACCAACTCGTCCGCCGCGCGAGAGTCATGCTCCAGGACGATGCCGCTGTGTCGAATTTCGGTTTCCAACAGCACAAGTGATTTCGTAACGATCTCGTCGACACGGACGCTACTGCGCGTCGGTGCTGCCTTCTTGGCAAGGCTGCGCATACTGCTGACTATCTCGGCGGCCCGCATGGCTTGGCCGTGCAAACTTTCGGCGTGTTTGCGAATCATATCAAGGTTCAATGGTTCACGCTTCGAAAGTGTATTCAACACAAAAGCTTCGTTGACCAATGCGGCAAGCGGCTGATTCAGTTCGTGCGAAATGTTCGATGCCATTTCGCCCATCGCACTCAAGCGTCCGGCTTCGGCAAGCTCGTTGTGGGCGAATTGCAGTCGCTCTTCGGCTCTCTTTCGACAGATCGCAATGCTGGCCAGATTTGCGGCGGTTTCAAGAAGGTTCTTCTGGAACGGATTCGGCGCCATCGCGCGATGGTGCGAAATCGCGATCGTCCCCAGTATGGTTTCCTGGTCGTCCAGGATAGGCATCGACCAGCACGCCAGCAAGTTGAACTCGCTAACGATGTTTTGCATGTTCTTCCAGTGCGGGCTCACACGGGTGTCTTCGACGATCACGGGGCGTCTCAAAAACGCGGCCGAACCGCATGAACCGCTTGCTTCGGATGGAACCATCGGTCCAAACGCTCTGCAGAACCTTGGGGTCAACGCCGGTCCGGCGGCAAACCGAAGCGTCCCGTCGGACTTATCCACCAACATGATGGTGGATATTGACTGAGGGATAAGTTCCTGTACCAGCCGGCACAGTTCGGTCAGAGTTTCGTTCAGGTCGCTGATCGTCGACGCGATTCGCGACAGGATA
>JAGQPO010001072.1 GCA_020426665.1 Planctomycetales bacterium | reverse complement strand
AGTCGTCGTATTGCTTGTAGAACGCGTTGACATAGTTTTGGGTGTGACAGTGCAAACACACTTGCTGCATTTTGACGCGTTTGTCTTGCCAGGTGCTGACGGTCAATTCGGCGCGTTTGTCTGGATCGGTTTCGTTGACGATTTTGCCTTCGGCGTCGGTGTCCATCGCCAAACTGACCGGTGGCCGGTTCGTCCACGACAATCGAGTTCCTGGATCGTGTGTGACCTTTCCTCCGTTTCGCGAATGGCCGGACATGTGACACGTCGCACAGGTGGGCGCCTGGGTGTAATCCTGACCGAGCACCCAGTCGTGCGCGTCCAAATTCATTTTGTCTTTCAGGTCACGGAAGGCCACACCGTGTTTGGACTCTTCGTAGATTTCCTTCTGTGGGTGATCGGGTCCGAGGTGACACTTGCCACAATTTTCAGGTTGGCGCGCGCGTCGGGGTGAAAAGTCGTGTCTGGAATGGCAAGCCGAGCAGGAGCCTCGCGAGCCGTCCAGGTTTAAACGCCCGATGCCGGTGTTCGGCCAGGAACTGGTGTGCAATTCCGGTCGTCCGCTCGCATCGCGTTTGATCAGGCGAACGGCTTGTACGTTCGTCGGTTTCCCCGATTCGTCCGGCGCCAATTCGTCGACCGTGATCAAACTTCCGTCTGTGCCCTGCATTGCGACCTTGCTGCCGTGGCATTGTTTGCACCCGACGTCCACGCTGGCCATTCCGTTGACCATGTCGAAATCACGGCCCGGTGTCGGGGAATGGGGGTTAAAGGGCTGCCGTGATCCTTCGACAGTTTCAGCCAGAAAGTTGTCAAGCGACGCCAAGATGTTGCCCGCCATCGCATGGTGACTTGCCAAGAATTCTTCGGTTTCCTGTTTGTGACAGTTCCCACAATCTTTCGGCGTCACGATCGTGGCGATTGTAGCACCGTAATGCTCAAACGCGTCGGCATCTTTCGGGTCGGCCTTGTGGCACTCGACGCATCCGACTCCCTTGACCGCATGAGTGCTGCCGACCCAATGGTCGATGATGCCGGGCGATGACTGCCTGTGGCAATCGACGCATGCCTTGGCGCTAGCGGGAATCGACACCGGATGCGCGGTCAACCCGGCTTCTTGTTGCTTGCGGGCGACCTCCATCCATTGCACAAAGACCAAGGACAAAAGAAAGATCAGTCCCAGGAAACCGATGATCAATTGTTTCTGTCGAAGTCCCATAACAACTCAGCTTGGATGAACGGACGATAGATGAAATGTGATAAACAACGATGGCAAGATCAGTGGGCGACCGCGGCTTCCCAAATGGTCAATCCGATCAATATGAAAGTCGCGACGATTCCGATAGAGACGCTGATCTCTTCACGCTTTGTGACACGACGCAGGAGTGCGTCGATCCAAGGCCACAGGAACATTGCGGCGACAATGAACCCGGTACTGAGTACGGCAAAGGTCAACGAAAACAGTTTCAACCAGCGAAACGAGACATAAAAAAACCATTCCGGTTTGATGACTTCGGGGGTCGTCAGCGGATCGGCCTGGGGCCCCATTGTCGCCGGCAGTGCGGTCGCCAATACCGTAAGGACAGTCATCAAAAACAGCCCGACCATCAACTCCGTCAGCAGGTGATCTGGAAAGAAGTTGAAATGTTTTGGCGCGTCCTGAAGCTCATTTTCGAACTTCAATTCCGTCACACCATGCATCCGGATAAAAGCGATGTGGATCGCTACCAGAACGACAATAGTCCCCGGCAAAACCGCGGCGTGCAATATATAGAATCTTGAAAGTGTCTGGTCGTTGTACGATTGCCCGCCAAGCAAGAACTCCTTTGCAACGCTGCCGACGACCGGCACCGCATCGCTGATGTTCGCAGCCACGGTTGCCCCCCAATAGCTGAGTTGTTCGAACACCAGGCTGTATCCGGTGAAGCCGGTTAGCAAGGTACAGCACAGCAGTGCCATCCCGATCACCCAATTCAGTTCGCGCGGCCGGCGATAGGCACCGGTGAAATAAACTCGCATCTGGTGCAAGATCACAGCGGCGATCATCAACGTCGCTGCCCATTTGTGCAAACTGCGCAGGTACCATCCGAACGCGACATCATCAGTGATCGACCGAACCGACTCGTAGGCCGTCGATGGGCTCGCTTGATAATAAAAAGCCAGCAAGATCCCGGTGACGATCTGGACGACAAACAGGTACGCCGGAGTCCCACCAAGCGCGAACCACCATCGTTTCATGTGATTCGGAACCGGTTCGTTGGTCAACTCACGAAGCTCGATGGTGTTGACCGGAATCCGCTCGGCAATCCATTCTTTTAACACGTCATGACTCCGCCCGGCGCGTAAGTGGCTCCGACGAAATCGCAATGTACAGGAGGCCATCTTGGACCTTCAACGGAAACCGCTCCAGTGACTGGTTCGCCGACGCCGGTGGCCCTTCGGTCGCGGTGCCCGATGGGTCAAACGCGCCGTTGTGACAAGGACAAAAGAACCGGTTGTTTTGAGATTCCCAATGGACCGCACAGCCCAGATGGGGACAAACACTGGAGAGTGCTACGAAGCTTTCCGCCAAATCGGCGGCCTGCCGGCGCGCTACGACAACCTTGGCTCCGCCGGGCGTCTGATAGATCATCGATTGACCCGCGCGGATCGAATCCAGTGTTGCCAAAAACTGCCAGTTCTCTTCCGTTTTTCGCGACGGATAAAGAAATCTCGCAGCGATTGACGCTAAAGTGCCGTACCCCGCAACAATCCCAGTCGCCATAATCCAAAGCGAACTTGACTGTAAAAAACTCCGTCGCGGCGTCGATGTCGACGGCTCGGTGTCAACGGATTCGTCTGGTTCACACAAACCGGTTCACCATGTTGTTGCTTAAGTTTGTTGTACCCGAACGGGCCGCCGGGATCAGATAAGTGCGAAAGGTAACCAATAGTGGATATTCAGGTCAACTATTCTTGTTCAAGATTCTGACAGATTTAAATGATCACCACGACAGCCGAATACGCATTGCGAGCGACGGTCTTTTTGGCGGCGTGCGATAGCGGCACCGTTAGCCGTGAAGAAATTTCTTCCGCAACCCAAGTTCCGATGGACTACCTGGTGAAAGTCATGAAGATGCTTGACCAAGCGGGGATCACCCAATCGCAACGCGGACCGGGCGGTGGCTATCGGCTGGCAAAGTCGGCGGAAGATTTGTCGGTCTATGATGTCGTGGCCGCCGTCTCCGAACTGCCGCGAATCGAAACCTGTCCGCTGGGAATCGCCGAACACATCAATCTGTGTCCGCTTCACGCACGATTGGACTCAGTCGCGGCATTGACCGAGTCGGCTTTTCGCGAAACGCCACTCTCGGAGCTGGTTCCGCGCAAGGGCGGCAAATCCAACTGCTCGTTTCCGAAGTCAGTGTAGAGTAAGGCTTGGCGAACACGTGGCAAAAAGCGCTTTATCGCTCCGGGCCTTCAGAGGTTGTGCTGGCGCAATCGCTGCCAGGCTCGATTGGACCCACTCCGGCGCGCCCGACATGGGCGTCTGTTTTGCAATTAGAATACGAGCTTCCAGAATCCAGGGCCATCGTCATGCACGCACATGACCTATTTCCGACGACATTGGTCTCGATAGACCGCCCCACCCGAAGCAATGAGCCAACGTTGATACCCGTGCGATATTCGATACCCGTGCGAAATTCATCGCGTCTGAGTCAGGCAATGGTTGCGACCAGGTTTGCATTTGTGCTGGCCATCACCTTGCCCTGTCTT
>JAGQPO010001071.1 GCA_020426665.1 Planctomycetales bacterium | reverse complement strand
ACAGCAAATTGATGCCGCCGGGCACATTCCCGCCGAAAGTGTGATCAAGGTTCGCGGCAAGGTCGCCGACCGATTGGAGGGCAAAACGAACGAAAAGCTGGCGACCGGTGCGATTGAAGTCCGTTGCCCCGAATTGGAAATCTTGAACCTCTGTCAAACGCCCCCGTTCACGCCCGGGCAAGCCGATTTGCCCGGCGAGGATTTGAGACTGAAATATCGATTCCTGGATTTGCGTCGGCCCGAAATGTTGCGTGCACTGGTTCTGCGCAGCACCATCATCAAAGAGATGCGTGATTACTTTGCCGAGCACGATTTCATCGATGTGGAAACTCCGATTCTCGGACGAAGCACTCCCGAGGGCGCCCGTGATTATCTGGTTCCCAGTCGCGTTCATCCGGGTTGCTTTTATGCGCTGCCCCAGTCACCTCAGTTGTACAAACAGATTTTGATGGTCGCCGGATTCGACCGTTATGTGCAAGTGGCAAAGTGTTTCCGCGACGAAGACTTGCGTGCCGNNNNCGCCAGCCCGAGTTCACGCAGTTGGACTTGGAAATGTCCTTCGTCGATTCCGACGACATCATCGGTCTGATCGACGGGTTGGTGGCAAAGACCGCCAAGAAGGTTTTAGGCAAGGACGTCACGTTGCCCTTGCCGCGAATGACGTATGACGAGGCCATGCGCCGGTTCGGACATGACGCGCCCGACTTGCGTTTTGCCATGGAAATCGTCGATGTCACCTCCGTCGCCAAGAAGACTGAGTTTCGGGTGTTTCGGGCGACCGCCGATGCCGGCAACTTTGTTCGCGGGTTACGCGTCGAAGCGGCCGCGGAAAAGTATTCGCGCCGGCAAATCGATGAACTGACAGAATTCGTCAAAGAATTCGGCGCCAAAGGTCTGGCCTGGTTCCGAGTCGAGGAGGATGGATCGCTGTGGAGCCCGGTCGCCAAAAACTTTGACGCGGAACACCTGGCAGAGATTAAATCATTGATGTCCGGCCAGCCCGGCGACTTGTTGATGTTCCTGGCCGACACTTGGGAAGTCACATGCAAGGGCCTGTACGCACTTCGAAAACGCTTGGGCGCGGAGCTGAAACTTTATGATCCCGGCCAGTTGCATTGCAGTTGGATCACCGAGTTTCCGATGTTCGACCGCGACGAAGAATCCGGACGTTGGGTTGCAATGCACCACCCGTTTACCGCGCCGCTTGCCAGTGATCTGGAAAAGTTGGAAAGTGACCCCAAGGCTTGCCGCGCCCAAGCCTACGATTTGGTGATCAACGGAAGCGAAGCCGGTGGCGGCACGATTCGGATTCACGACCAGCAGACCCAATCGAAGGTTTTCAAGCTGTTGGGAATCGATGAAGCAACCGCCGAAGATCGATTCGGTTTCTTGCTCAACGCATTGCGGTACGGTGCACCCCCACACGGCGGCATCGCGTTGGGTGTCGACCGCTGGGTGATGTTATTTGCAGGGCTGGAAAACATCCGCGAAGTCATCGCGTTCCCGAAGACCCAGAAGGCGTCCGACCTGATGACCGAAGCCCCGGGCGCGGTTGATAATGACCAACTGACCGAATTGCACTTGCGGACACTCGCCAAGAAATCGGAGTAGAGTTGCGGCGCGCATGGTGCCGAGTTCCAGTTACAATCTGTGGGCCGTCTAATTCCCCACATCACACGACCGAGGTGACACCTCCATGCGACGAAGAACAGCAATTCAATCATTGGGCGCCCTTGGCGTCGGAGGCCTGTGGGCTGCCGCAAACCCCAGTTTTGTCGGCGCCGAAACGCCGGCTTCGGGTGGCGAAACACATTGGTTGCGGAAAACGTTGAAGGTCGGAATGATCGGCGGCAAGGGAACGTTGGAAGAAAAGTTTCGCATCGCCAAGGCCGCCGGCTTCGAAGGCGTCGAAGTCAACGTTCCGGGTATCGATGTTGATGAAGTCAATCAGGCGTCCAAGGCGTCTGGATTGATCGTCGATGGCAGCGTCGGGGGAACACATTGGAACATCCGACACAGCGATCCCGATGCAAGTGTCCGCGCTAAGGCACTGGAGAATCTAAAACGCGGAATCGAAGAAACCGCTGCGGTCGGTGGCGATTCGTGTCTGTTGGTCGTTGGACATGGAAAAGACGGGACGCCCGAAGAAGTCCATCAACGTTCCACAGAAAATATTCGCGCCGCATTGCCGACCGCCGAAAAACATAACGTTGCGATCCTGGTCGAAAACGTTTGGAATCATTTCTTGTACGACCACGACAGTGACACGTTGCAATCCGTCGAGCCACTTGCCAAATACATTGACCAGTTCGACTCGCCGCTGGTCGGGCTTCAATTCGACCTCGGCAACCACTGGAAATATGGCGACATCGCCGCGTGGATTCGCACACTTGGTCCGCGTATCAAGAAATTGGACATCAAGGGGTTTTCACGCGCGAAGAACGCGTTCACAAAGATCACCGAGGGTGACGTCGACTGGCCGGCCATCGAAGCCGCACTGCGCGAGATCGGGTTCAAAGGATGGTGCGCTGCCGAAGTCGGCGGCGGAGACGCCACGCGATTGAAAGAAGTTGCCGACAATATGGAAGCGGCGCTCCATTGTTCGGTCAATCATGTTTAATGAATTGCATGTCTGAGCTTCCAGACGATCTGCCGGACAGCCAACCTTGTCATGTTTCCGTGATGCCCGATGAGATTGTTCATTGGGTTAGTGGCTGTTCGCCGCGTGTGGTCGTTGATGGCACTTTTGGTGCCGGCGGGCATTCGCGGTTACTGTTGGACGTGGTGGGCCCGCAGGGGATGGTAATCGGACTGGATCGCGATCCCGCGGTTCTGGCGCGGTTTGAATCCGAACCCGCGGTTGACCGATTGTCGGTGTTTGTCGGCAGTTACGAACAGGCACCCAAGGCTCTCCAGGCCAGTGGTTTAACCACAGCCGACGCGTTCGTTTTGGATTTGGGTTTATCAAGCGATCAACTGGCCGATCGCGAGCGTGGGTTCAGTTTCCAGCACCAAGGTCCGCTCGATTTGCGGTTCGATCCGGAAAACGGAATCCCCGCAAGCGAGTGGCTGGCCTGTCACAGCGAGAAAGCGATTGCCGACGCGATCTATCAATTCGGCGAGGAGCGTTTCAGTCGTCGAATTGCGCGCGAGGTCGTGGCGCGGGCTAAACGCCGCGAGCCGGTCCGAACGGTGGAACAAATGGTTGATGTCTGCCGACGCTGTGTGCCGCGTGGAAAGAACCATGACATCCATCCGGCAACACGAACATTTCAGGCGCTTCGTATCGCCGTCAATGACGAACTGGAGATTCTCAGCCGTACGCTTGCCTCCGCCGCCGATTGGCTGTCCCAGGGCGGCAGGATCGCGGTGATCAGCTTCCATTC
>JAGQPO010001070.1 GCA_020426665.1 Planctomycetales bacterium | reverse complement strand
CGTTTTCGTCCTCTTCGGCATCATCGTTGACATGCCGGACGGGAAGCCCCGTCTTCAATTCATACTCGTCCTTCAAGTGTAATTCGATCCGAAGATCCGTCACTCCATCGGCGCCCGAAGCGGCCAGCCAAGGGCGATCTGCATTGGCGACCGATGAAGAATGACGTTGGAAATACGAGGTTTCTGGATTGACTCGAATGGACAGTGGCGGCGAATCTCCAGCGACAACCGGATACTCCAGCCACAAGTTGCCTTGTTCGTCGCGGCGGTCACCGGGGGCGCCAAAATTGATTGCCAGGTTCTTGATCGCTTCGCCATTTGGCGTTGCCGATGCGCCGTTGTGGATACTCCATGTCTCGATTTCGGGCATATGAACCAAGGCAAGCGACGTTTGGTTTTGGTACGCGCAACTGCACGTGCGTGTGTAATCCGGTGCGTTCAAGACTCCATTTGCGACCACCAAGTTTGACGTGCATCCCGATTTAAATCCGCCCAGGTTCCCGGTCCCCGAATCGGTCAACAGGTCGTAAAACCCTGCGGCACCGGACCGAAACGTCAACAGATTCTCACTGGCAATGATGCTGTTGCATCCGTAGGCACGCGTGATCTTCCACGGTTGCGATTGTCCGGTCAGCGGATTGTCAATCAGTTTGGGCTTTCCGGTTTCCAAAAAGAAAGCACCCGCGGACTCCGAATAGGAGTTTGCGTTGGTGATGATCACGTCATTGTGCAAAATGCAGGGACCGGAATACTTGAGTGAATCATTTCTCCACTTCACCGATCCGTCGACGCCGCGATAAACCGCCATTCCCTCGGCGACTTCATCGACCAAACGATCACTCGCCTTGGCGCCGGCCTGCAGCAACAAGTCAAGCGGTTCTGAATAGCTGAGCCACGTGCCGAAGATGTTGTCGCTGGTTTCCCAAACCCGCCGGCCTGTTTGATAATCCAACGCGATGATTCGATAGCTGTCGGCTTGTGATTTGCCACGCCGCAGTAATGCGTCTTCGATTGTTTTCGGTGTACGGTCAAGGCAAAAAACCTTTCCGCCACCCGCGACGATTCCGTTGTGCCAAAAACTGTGGTCCGCATCGACTTTCCACAATTGCTTTCCCGAATGGCGGTCAAATCCGACCAGCGAGACACTGGCGGCGCGGTCATAGCTTTTCGAACCAAACCCCGCCTTGTTCGCGTTCAAATCCTTGTCTGCGTCGAAGGATAAACTGTTGCGTCCGCGATACATCGCAAACCCTAATCCTCCGATCAACACGTCTCGATACACGCCCAGATAACCCCACTGTTCATCCTGACCCGACTCGTTTTTGGGCAATCGAATTTCGGCGATTGTTCGGCCGGTCGCCGGATCGAGTGAATGGCAAACGCTGCCCTCGACGATGTAGACTCGGTCATCGGTCACGACGTAGTTGGTGCCTCGGGCATTGGCGCCGGGGATATGGACTTGGTTGTATTTAGGATCCAGCGGCGTGTCTTCGTAGGTCTTGTCAAAATAAACGTCAAACGTTCCCAAGTCGTTGAAATCGCGTTTCCAAAGCACTCGGCCCGTGTAGACGTCACGCGCACTTAACGAGTTCATGCCCTGGATAAACAATCGGCCGCCGACGACTTGCTCGGGAGGACCGTGACCGTGCCTCGGCAACACGTCCATGTTGCTGCTGCCGCCAAACCAAAGAACCCCCAGCGGTAATTTGACCCGAGAATCATTCGACTTGATCGTGTTGGCGATGTCGCCGTACTGGTGCGTCCAATCCGCGGCTCCGGGAAGAGCACCTTCGCGCCGAACCGTCACGCCATGTTGATCGATCGCCACAACGGCTTGCTCCAAACCCATCGCCGTGACGCGATCGCACAGAGATTGCCGGTCATCGGAACCAAGCAAGTACATGACACCGCCGTATGGCCGAACCGCTTGATAGATCGCTTCGATGTCTTCACGGCTACGTGCATCGGCGGCGTCAACAAAGACCATGTTGGCAACATAATTCGGCGGTTTGAAATCGACCGGATTGCTGTGATGGACTGTCACGGAACCATACAGCCCAGTGTCGTCCAGTGTGCGTCGTGCCGTGTCAATTTGTTCTGCGTCTGAACCGATGATCGCAAGCTGCGCAAAAGTCGAATCGTTGACCATCGCACGCAAACTTAGATCAGACCATTCGCCGAACCAGAACGCATATCCCGACGCATCGCCGGCCGATAAAAGTTGACGCGCAATCTGGCGTGAAACATCCGGAACCACCACGATGTCGCCCGGCTCGCCTGTCTTCGATTCCTGACGCTCACCTGTTCCATAAACGGTCATATGCCCATCAAGCGAGACGGCGAACAACTTTCCGTCGGCGGCAATC
>JAGQPO010001069.1 GCA_020426665.1 Planctomycetales bacterium | reverse complement strand
CGCACTTCGCCATCACCTGCAGACTCGCGTCTTGCTTGGGTCAATAAGTTTTCGGCCAAATCGAAATCACTTTGCAACCGGTTGATCCCTTGATTGTAGATTTCCCGCGGGTCGACTTCTTCTTCGGGGTCGCTGGTCAACGCGGTGGTTTTATTCTGGCCGTCGGGTGCCGACGACTCGGAGTCCTCGGCGTTGGTTGTGTGGGAAAGACCAACGGTTAGCGCGCACAACAGGATTGCTGCGGCCGGTTTTGCGTTGATTCGTTGCGGCTGCACGGATTGCGGCGCATCAAATAATCCGCTGTTTTGGCCGTTACCCCGACTACTGCCCAAGACGACGCTGGTGAACAGAAACACCAAGCCCAGAAGAATCACCCATTGAAACGCATCGCGTCTGATCGCGCGACCTTCCGATTGCATTTCACCGCGCACCAGTGGTTTGATGTGGGCGTCATAGATCGACTTTAAATCCAAGCTGCCGGTCCCCGCCGGGATGTAGACTCCATCGGTTGCCAAGGCCAAATCACGAAGCGTTTCACCATCGAGACGCGTGATCACGGGGGCGCCATCAGCATCAAGAACTTGCGATTGGACACCCGTCCGCGGATCCGTGATGCGTATTTCCGAGCCGGCTTCGTCCCCTAGTCCGACGGCGACGATGTTGATCCCTCGGTCGATCGCGTCTTGGGCAACTTCCAACGGATGTGAGTCATGGTCTTCGCCGTCGGTGATCAGGAATACCACACGTGAAACGTCGCTTTCGGATCGAAATCCATCCAACGCCTTACGCAGCGGTTCTTCCAAACGCGTACCGCCGCGCCCGACACTGGACGGCCCCGCGCCGGCCAGAATCAAATTGAAAAAACCGTAATCGGGCGTCAGCGGGCACAAGACGGCTGCTCGACCGGCAAACCCGATCAGTCCGACTTGATCACCGTCCAACAGCGAAACCAAATCTGTGATGTCGGCCTTTGCACGGTCCAAACGATTGGGGACGACGTCTTCGGCCAACATCGACTTGCTGACGTCCAAACAAAACATCACTTGGGCACCGACCCGCGGCGATTTAACGTACGTCAATCCAAATTGCGGTCGCATCAATGCGATCACAAAACAAATCCCGGATAACCCTAGCAACACGATGACCGTATAACGTCGCAACAGCGAAAGTCGCGTGACAAGGTGCGGCTGCATTTCCGTTGACACAAGCGTTGACAAAGCGCGTCCGCGTCGCTGTTCCAGGTAGAACAGCAAACCGACGACTGCCAGCACACACCACAGTGCAGCGGACCAATCTGGATTTGCGAACCGGAAGTTTGACATTTATGGAAGTGTTCTGAAGAAACTAGATTTTGACATGGCAGCCAAGCCGATCAACACGAGGCCTGCCACCAGAAAGGATTGGTAGTGTTCGTGGTATTGAAGGTAGCGAAACTCAGTCACCTTGGTGCGTTCCAGTTCATCGATTTCGCTGTAAACTTTTTCCAATGAATCGCGGTCGGTGGCGCGAAAGTACCGGCCTGCCGTTTTCTGTGCAATCATTTTAAGCGTGTCCTCGTCAAGTTCGACGTCGAATAATTGCAATTCCGTTCGTCCGTTAAAAGGATTTTGTACTGGGAACGGAGCGCGACCCTGGGTACCGGCGCCGATGCAATAGACTTTCACTCCGCTTGCGGCGGCGACCTCGGCAGCCTGTTTCGCATCGACGGCGCCGGCATTCTGAACGCCATCGGTCAACAAGATGGCAACTTTCGATTTTGCGTCGCTTCGACGCAACCGTTCAACGGCCAACGCAAGTCCGTCGCCGATCGCCGTTCCATCTTCGTCGCGTCTGGTTTCGATTTCCAAGTCGTCGACCATGGATATCAAATTGCCATGGTCCAACGTCAGCGGACACAAACTGTCAGCGTATCCGGCGAATGAAATCAAGCCGATGGTGTCATCGGGGCGGCCGCGATGGGAGGACTCGCTGTCGCCCAGAACGAATTCGCGGAAGACGTCCTTGACGACGCTCAGCCGATCAACGCTGTAATCGTCTTTGACCAGATCGCGCGCCTGCATCGAACCGGAGTGATCAACGACCATCATGATCGCGATTCCTTCACGCGTCACTTTTGATTCGGCATCCGGTGTTCGTGGTCCGGCGATGGCAATGGACATCAATAAAACCGCGATGGCCATCAACAGCGCGGGAGTGCCGGCAAGCCGTGCGCGCAATGAACGCGGTGCCGACTCGGGAATCCGCAGTGAAGAGTATCGGATCACCGTCGCACTTCGCCGCATTAGCCAAAACGTCAGCGGAGCCGATAAGCAGAGCAGCAAGAAGGCGGGGTCGCGAAATTCGAAGTCAAGCATCGTCCGAATCCTCCGCGACCAAAGGCGAGTTCTCTCGGGTTTCCTCCAAGAACTGTTCTACCTTTCCAATGGCCTGGCTGATTTCACTTGCCGACGGTTGGGCACCGGCAAATTTAACGAGGTCGGCCTGTTTCAAGAAACTCCTAAGCAACCCTTGGTGCTCGCCTGAGAAGTCAGGAGACTTGCCGATCGACGTCAGAAATTCTTCCGTCGTTAATTCCGGGGCGCGCATTTCGAATCGGTCTTCGATGTATTGTCGAATGATGTACGACAGCGCGACATAAAAACGGTCAATCTGTTCTACCGATTTTCGCGGTGCGTCCAATGCGTGTTTCAAACGCGACATGGCGACATCATAAGCCGAGCGACGACGCTTCACGCGTCTGATCGCAGCGATCCAGCGAGCCGCGAGGAACGTTGCAACAATACCGACGACTGCCAGCGCGGCCCACCACGGCCAATTTGATTTCGATGGTTCCGGCAGTGGCGCCAATTCGCCGAGTGGCGGTTTCAGATCGGCCGAAGCGTCTTCTGGCACCACCGATTGCACCTGAAACGGAATTCGGTCCGTCAGAATCTCGTACGCATCCAATCCCTCCGGCGCCTCACGTTTTCCTTCACGGCGATCCACGTATTCAATCAGAATCGGTGGGATCACATGCCGTCCCGACGAAGGCGGATCCAATCGGTACGTTTGGGTTGCGACGGTTCGTCCCTGGTCATCGATTGTTTGACGTGGTGCAAAGTCGACGATCGAAAACCGCTGGAGCGCTTCGCCGAAGTCGGGCATCAACACTTCGACGCCGTCTTCGGCCGTGACGCGAATCGTCAGCGTGACGGTGTCGCCGATCACCGGCGATTTTGGTGTCAACGTCAATCGGACATCGACCGGTCCGGATTGTAGCCGTTGATCGATAACGTCCGCTTGCGCGCTGGGGTCTGCCACTGCAATGAGGGGCGCACTGCAGAACCAGATCGAGAATACCAACGCGATCTTCATCCCGGCCCGGTGCGGATGTCGACCGATCATGTGCGCATTCTCCGCTGTCGCATGCGGAAGAATTTTACCAGCGGATCGACGACGTCGCCTTGTGCGTCGACGTGAATGAAATCGATCCCGGCGCGTCCGAACGTGCGACGCAATTCATCGATGCGGGCGGTGGCTGTTGTTGCCACGTAATCTCGGAATGCTTCCGACTGCGTATCGACCTGACGGACGCGACCGGTTTCGGCATCCTGCAGATTGACCAGCCCGACGGCGGGCAAATTCAATTCTTTGGGATCGCTGACCAAAACCGCAATCACATCGTGCTTGCGATTGGCCGTCTGCATCGCGTCCAGAAAACCATCGCCCAGAAAATCGCTGATGACAAAACAGATTGATTTTCGCGACGTTACGGACATCAGGAATTCCATCGCCCCGGCGATATCGGTGGCTTGGCGTCCGGTGCGCCACCACGCACGGCGACGTCCAAACGGTAACCAGCGGCGACGTTTGGCGGCCGGCTTGGTTTCCACGTTTCCATGCGCCAAGACCTCGCGGATGACGCGTAGCGAGTGCTTTTGTCCTTTTCTGGCCGGAATGTATTGTTCGATTGAACCATGAAATAACGTCAAGCCGATTTTGTCGTCGTTCAGGGTCGCGCTGAATGCCAGCAGGGCACTCAATTCTGCCGTGGCATCTCGCTTGCTTCGGTTACCGGAGCCGAAATCCTGTGACGCTGAAACGTCGGCCATCACCATCAATGTCAATTGTCGGTCTTCGACATAGCGTTTGACAAAGGGTTCGCCGACGCGAGCGGTCACATTCCAATCGATTGTGCGAACATCGTCGCCCGGGATGTAGGGGCGGACTTCGTCAAATTCGATTCCCCGGCCTTTGAAAACCGAGACATACTGCCCCGCCAGAACGTCGGCCACCTGGCGACCGGTTCGGACTTGGATTTCTCGGACTCTTCGTATGACTTCGCGAGGCAACATGGGTTATGGAACGGGGACATTGTCCAAGATTTGCTGTATGACGTCCTCGACGATCTTTCCCTCCGCTTCGGCTTCATACGTCAAAACAACGCGGTGTCGCATCACATCTGTTGCCAGGGACTTGATGTCGTGCGGCGTCACATAGTTTCGGCCGTCCAAAAACGCGTGGGCTTTTCCGGCCTTCAACAAAAAGATCGAGGCGCGTGGACTGGCGCCCATCTCGATCATGTTTTCCAAACCGTTGATTCCCGCGGCGACGGCATCACGGGTCGCACGCACAACATCGACGGCATAGTCGCGAACCTTGTCATCGCACCAGATCTTGTCGACCACGGCACGCGCTTCCATGATTTCTTGTGGCGTCGCGACGGGCGAGATTTCGGGGATCGGTTTTCCGCCGGCCATCCGATCAACGACCTTGCGTTCGTCGTCGCGGCTGGGATAGCCGATGGTGGTCTTCAGCATGAATCGGTCGACTTGAGCTTCGGGCAACGGATACGTGCCCTCCTGTTCGATCGGGTTTTGCGT
>JAGQPO010001068.1 GCA_020426665.1 Planctomycetales bacterium | reverse complement strand
TCGTCCATCGCGATATCAAACCTTCGAATTTGATGGTGGATCATGCAGGCAAAATTTGGATCACGGATTTCGGACTTGCGCGGTCCCAGACGAACCAATCGTTGACGCAATCCGGCGATGTCATCGGCACCATGCGTTACATGAGTCCCGAACAGGCCTGTGGGCGTTCCGCCTGGGTCGACGGACGAAGTGATATCTATTCGTTGGCTGTCACGTTTTACGAAATGCTGTCGCTGCATCAGGCCTACCCCGGCGAAAATGGACCATCGATCTTGCAGGCGATCGACCACTGTGATGTGATCGGGCTTCGAAAACACTGCAATGACATCCCCACGGATTTGGAAACGGTCATTGCCAAAGCCATGGCGAAATCTCGTGACGACCGTTATGAGACTTCACAGGCTTTTGCCGACGACCTAAGACGGGTGCTCGGTGGCCTACCCACCGTGGCACGCCCGCCTACAGTGATCGACCGAATCAGCCGTTTCAGTGCACAACACAAACGGGGAGCATTGCTGACCGTACTGGTGTGCGCACTGGGATTTGTCGGATTTGCAATCAGCACGGCACTGATTGCCGCCGAGAAACAGCGTTCGGACCACCACAAGTTTAGGGCGTTGCGGAATGAACGATTGCTGCGAAATACGGTTGACGAATTGGGTTCCAAAATCGCCGAAGAGTTAGCCGCGGTGCCGTCGGCCGAACCGGTCCGCCGACGATTGCTTCGCCAGACCATCGACTACTACGAAACCTTCGCCGAATCTGCCCTGGACGATCCCGGGCTGCGACACGATTTGGCCATTACTTACGGCAAGATCGGAACGTTGCAGGATGAATTGAGGTCCAGTGACAGCGCGATCGATGCGCTTCGACGATCCGAACACTTGTACGAAGAACTTGCCCACGAGCAACCCGTCGACGCACAAGCACAACTGGATTGGTCGATCAGTCAGAACAACCTTGCCGAATCGTTGCACCGTGCCGGGCAACTGGAGCAGGCGGCGACGTACTTTGCACGCGCCGTCAAGACACAAGAAAAGCTGGCCAACGCCTATCCGACTACGACTTATCGCGCTCAACTGTCGACCACGTTGAACAACCTGGGGTTGTTGCTCAGCAGTTCAGGGGCCACCGCGGAGGCCGAGGCGACGTATCGTCGATCCGTTGACTTGCTAAAGACGCCGGAGGGAATGTTACCGGATCCGGTACAGCAACAACAACTTGCCGCCGTTCTGTCGAACCTGAGCGCTCTGTTGGCAAAGGACCAACCGACCCGCGCCATCGAATGTGCCCGTGAAGCGCTGGCCAACCAAACCGTCTCACTTGAAAAGAATCGTGGAAATGCGAAACTGGCAACCCAGGTCATTACGACTTTGCAAACGCTCGGAATGGCCCAGTCGGCCAATGGTGACCTTCAAGCCGCGATCGAAAGTTTTGAAAAATCGGTCGACGTCGGTCGGCAACTGCTCGCCCGTTGGCCCGAGCAACCACAATATCGTCGTGATCACGTGATCAGCCAGAATCATCTGGGTCTCGCACTTTCGAAAACCGGACAATTGGAATCGGCGCTCGCCGCTTTCGAAGACGCCCTCGGTTATCAAAGGTCACTGGCAAAGGATTACCCCAACGACGCAGAAACGCAAAGCATGCTTGGAGGAGTTCTGAATAATTTAGGGTTCCTGTATCAAACTCTCGGCCGACGCAACGCGGCAATGGAGTCGTACGACGAAGCAGTAAAGTGCCAATCGCAGGCTGCAACACTTGCACCCCAAGTGGCGCGCTATCAGAGTTATCTGGAGAAGCACCGATATAATCTCGGTCAATTGGAGTCACAGCAATGAGCGAACAATCGCCGGCACGAGTGCTGCTGCTCGAACAGCTTGAATCACGTCAACTATTGGCGGGCGGATTCATGGCTCATTCCACAATGCATACCGACGAGTACGGCGGACAGCATCGCCCGGAACCGTTCAATGGTCCCTCTCGCGATGCCCGCCCCGGCGATGTGCGTCTGTTAGCAAATCCCAGACCCAGAGTCGAAGCGATTTCCAATTTTTCTCTAGCAGGGCCGCGATCGGAATTACACCCGCCGACCGTTCACAACATTCGACCCGTTCAGAACATTCGCAACGTTCCCCTACCTCCACCGCCATCGGTTTCGGTCGTTGTTCCCATTGAGTCATCAGCAACCGCGCTTCCGATTTCGGCAATAAACGCCACATCGGTTTTACGTGCTTCGGAAATCCAAGCGGTCATCAAGGTGCCGGTTCCGAGCGGAGGAACGATCACGTTTTTGATTCCCAGCGTGGAAGCGGGTCAGCGAATTGCCGCGACATCGAATGCTGCGACATCGAATGTTGCGGTAGGGGGGGCGACGTCGGCAAAATCGAGTGCGCCGCCCACTCGAACGGTGTCCGCCCAACCCGCGATGACAGGCAACGCGACCTCTGGAAACATCGATCGGGGAACCACCGGCGCCGACGCAGATGTTCAAACAACCGGCAAAGCAGACAGTGCCGACAGCACCGCACCTAATTCCAGGACCGTCCCAGGTTTCCTAAATGTGGATTCCCAGCCGGGCGAGTCGGACCAGTCAATGACAGGATTGTCGAATGTTGAAGTCGAGCAAGGTGCAACGTTCGGAGACTCTTCGTCCAACAACCATTCGGAATACGATTCGGGATTCGACGCAAGTCCGTTTGCGTACGTTGCGTCGGCGGTTCTTCAGTCTTTGGGGCAATCGAAGTCCCGGCAACTGGAAACCTTTGAATCGTTCGAACCAAAGGATGACAGCGACGATGCATGGCAGATTGATCGCGTGACGTTGGATAGACTTCGCGATCTAAGTCGTCAAGGCAGTGATGTCCCGCTACATGTATCGGGTTTGGATCACGACCATGCGTCGTATGATCATGCAATCGCCGACTGGTTTAGTGGTCCCGGCGGGATGATTGAAATCCAGCGGGCCGGAAACGTTTTAATGATTCCCGACTCTGAAAGTATGATCGTGGAAATTCCATTGGATGCGATTTTTGGGAGCTATCGGTGGTTCGAACTTGCGGCGTCGGACCAGTCGACCGGAGACGACATCGCCATTCGCGATGCGGTGTTGGCAGCGATCGGAGGCGTCCAGGGTGACGAAGTGGCGCCACTGCACGAGCCCGCAGCGACCCGTGCCGATTCGCTGGTTTATTCCGGTACGGCTCTGATCGCAGGAACGCTTGCGTTTGCCCGTCGGCGTAAATCGGTCAACATGTTGGCGACATCAAACGCAGACAACGACTTGGAAAATTGAACGATCCGTCGCTTCCATGAAAACCGTTGATTCATCTTGCTGTAGGTCGCAGCGAACTCTAGTGCTTTGTTCCATATCAATTTTCGGGTATCAATTTTCCGGTAGCGGAACCCTAATTCCAAGTTGGAACAAAGCTCTAGTGCTTTTGTTCTTTGTCGCAGCCGTCGTCCATTGGTGTGGGTTGACCAACGGCGTCGACGGGATGGGTGTACAGATACCGCCAAACCGCTTCATGCATGAAGGAGCCGTCGGATGGATTCTTGGATGCGCTGCGACCGGGTTGAACGCTGCTGTGGGCACGGTTGGCGTCGCCGGCGACGTCAAAGTCCGTAATCAATCGACGGGTGTTGGAGTACGGTGGTGTTGACTTGTCGACGTTGACGATGGGACCAAACTTGTGCATGCCCAGCATTTCCCAGCTGCGGCAATAATGATCGCCGGTCCATCCGCCATCCAGAACGTGTGAAAATCCAAAGTATCGGTTTTCCGGAGTCGCTGAGGGTAAAGATTGCCAAACCTGGTGTTGATCGCGGGGGCCGCAAAGCGCGACGACCCGGCTGACTTTGATGTGTTTGGCAAATCTGGCCGCAGTCGTTGAACCGTGCGAGCTGCCGGAAATGATGACGTTGTCCCAGCGTAAGTCCGTCCCATCCGGTGTCAAGAATTGCTCCCATTTGCCGGCCGGATGCTCTTTGGCCAGCCAGCGAACCATTTGCAGCGAACGTTCCATCATTCCGTCCGGTTTGGGAATATCAACTTCGTCGCTGAAGTCTTCGCCGGTGGCGGCTTCCAGCCGAATGTTGCCGCGACAGTTTTCGTCGACGGGGGTCTCTCGACAGCAGATCGAGAACCAACGGTTGGCATAGTGCGGCTGGATCGCATGCAATCCGTAACTGTTCAATCGGTCGAATAAGGCTTGATTGTGCCCCATCAACCAAATCACAAGTTTACCTTTGGAGGGGACATTCACGTCGACCGAAGCATGTTGGACATCTGCCGGCCGTCCTTTGGAATCTTCGATCAGAAAATCGATTTCCGGATGGGCTTTGACTCGCGAGTCGATGGCGCTGGCGCGCACCTCGAAACGCGATGGTTTGACAGGCGGATCGGCCGCATCTGCGGTGGTATTAATCGTGAACAAGACAGCGGTCAAAAAAATTACAGTGTGTTTCATCAAAGGGCCGATGGCTGGGGACGAACTTAAAGCGTATTGCTACGTCAATTCTTGATTTTTGGGTTAGTCGTTGATCGCTGCTATGAA
>JAGQPO010001067.1 GCA_020426665.1 Planctomycetales bacterium | reverse complement strand
CGATTTTGGTTGAGCCCAGTGGATTATTGATCGCATTTTCACCGGTCATCCCCCCGAGCAACAAAATGTCGCCGACATCCGCATCGTGCTTAATGTCGACCACACTTCCCGGTGGAACGCTGTTGTCCACCAAGAATTGGAAACCGGCCGAATTCTCGGAGTTGACCTTGACGACCGGTTTGGCGTCGACGACCACATCAATCGACTGGATCACCAAATCGCCGGGATAGTAACTGAGGATCTCGACCTTATTCAGCGCCGACTTGCCGGCGAACACGCCTCCGCTGCCCGTGATCGTTCCATCCGGTACCATCGGCCCGGTAGCCCCGATGCTCGTTTTATAATTGACAAAGAAGTCTGCCGTACCGGGATCGGCATTCTGGCCGCCGATAGGATCAACGACAATTTGATCGTTGGCATTCAGTGAAAACGGAATGTTCGAACCCCCTACCGCATTGCCTCCGGCATCGACTTCCAAGTAGGGACTGCGTGTGTCGCCCGTACCCAATCCGGCCAGGAGAGCCACATCCGCATTCCAAACGATGCCCCGATCGGCAGCCAGGTTTCCGGTATCCTCTGCCGATTCTCCCCCGAGCCCGGCAAATCTGGCTCGCGATGATCGGCTGTACGTCGCGACTGCTTGTCGCGAACTGACATCTAAGTCATTGGCAGAAACTCGTGCTCCGTCATCGGCGGTCACCAGCGTTTCAGTCTGGTAGTCAATTCCCGCCTCGGCATCACTGCGGCCGAATCCACAGGAGCAGTCGGCGTCGGCAACGGAGACTAAATCGACCCCTTTTTGTCCCTGGGCGAGATTGGTTCCTATCCCTGAATCAATCACGACCGTTTGCCCGAGGACACTCGCACCGGGCATTAACTTGACTTCCACGAGACTGTTGATGTTACTGGTCGCGTTGGCGTCCGTGACAGCGCCCAAACCACCCGCAGTGACCGTCGCCTTGGACAGCGACTGAATGGTCGGCATCGCGGCATTCAATTGAACATTGTTTCCACGAATCGATACATCTTGTCCGATCTGAGTACGAGTGGTTGCCGGCGAAGTCGCGGTGCTGCCGTTCCAGTTGCCGATGAAGATTGGAGCGTTTGCCCGACCGCTTGCACCGAGCCCCCTTGAATCGGCAAGCGCGCTGGCGTCGACGTCGATCGTGCTCGCCGAATCAAGTGTCAACGTTCCATCGGAAACCAAGGTTGAACCGGTTCCGATGTCGACCAGTGATGAGTAACGGATCGTCGCTCTCGCGCCTGCATCAGCGATATCGACCAGCCCACCGCCGTCGGTGTCCGACAGTACCTTTCCGCCGCTGACGGTATCCGATTGCACCGTTAACGAATTTGCCGCGAATACATCGGTGTTGTCCAGATGGACTTCGCCAACCGCATTGACCACGATTTGGCTATCGGCTCTTCCGACCGCTACCAAACCGCCGCCTCCGTTGGCTGACGACGCGGAAACATGGGCCACAGCGTTGGCATTGATGTTGACGTCATGGGCCGAAATCAACACGCGCGGATCAGTCGCCAGCGTCCCTCCGACGTTAACCATCACCGTCGGTTCGGACTGAGCCCGCGTGGTCGCACCGCTCACTCGGATACCACCACCACCTGAACCCGTAGCCGACGCGGTTGGTATCCAATCGCCGGACGGAGCACCGGCAAAGGCACGTAATCCTCCGACGCCTTCCAGTTTTTGAGTTCCACTGCCGAAGCCAGTCAAGTCGATTGTCAGCGTGTGTTTTCCTGAACCGCCGGATGTGATGTCAACGAAGCCCGACTTCAGTCGACTGATGCCGGTCAGTGGCGCGGCAGCAGCTGCTGTCGGCAGAACGACCAAATCAGCGAAGTTCTGGCCGTCCCAGCTCTCAAACAGCTGGAATCTGGACGGATCCGTTGCATCGACATCGACATAGTAGGTCTGTCCGTCAACCAAACCCGGAATCCCAACATTGCCGACCTTTCGCAGGTTGAGCGCGATGTCTGACAAATTCGTATTCGCAGTCAAATTGATCGGCTGCGTCGGAGTTGCAATCGCGGCCAACTGCAGTTCCGTCGGCCCCGTCTTAATGACGACGTACTCCTGGCCGACGACCAATTCTTCGATCGGATCGCCGGTCCCATTTCGGACTTCGGTCACCACAACAGTTCCTGCTGATCCGTTGTGACTAACATTCATTTTGGGCACGTCGCTGCCGGCTAGTGATCCCAGAAATTCAACTTCAAATGAATAGGCTCCTACTTTGGTGACCGCATAATTACCTGTCCCCACGCCGGGAAATTGATCGAGGGCGTCTTCGATCTCGGGCAGGATCAGTTCTGGGTCGATCGGCAGTGGGATATCACGGACGATTTGACTTCCGCCGGTGAAGCTGATTTCGATGTCGAATGTGGTCGCGGAACCCCCGACAATCGGAGCGAAATCGATTCGTTGAATCTCGTTTCTTCGCTCTGCCGTATAAATCACATGGTCGCCACCGTTCAGATTATGTGGCGTTTTGAAAACGACTTTCTGATTATCCTCTGGATCAAGACTGGAACCATTGAGCTTCACGTCGACATTGGCAACGGTGAATCCAACGGCGTCGGGCGTCTTGTACATGACGTGTGTTCCATCGACAAAGCCATGTCCCGATAGACTGATGAAATTTCCATCGTTGATATTTGCGCCGCTGAAATCCTTTGACGCCAGCGCTGAACCGGCGGGTAAAAGTTTGATCGTTGTCCCATCGATTTTCTCAACCGTGTAAGTACCGCTAAGCGCGCCACCGCTGTCCGCAATCGGGCTGCCGCCGTCGTTCTGGTAGATGACCTGATCACCGGATTCCAAAAAGTGTTGGGCAGCAAAGCGGATCTCGTCGCGCTGGCGGTCGACCAGGGTTTCATCACCGGATTCCGAGCGCACGATCGCTCCCAACGACAACACGGTATCGCTTTGCTTGAGGACTCCGTAGCGTCGCGTGGAAAGCAAGCTGCTGGAGCCCACGTCAAACGGGCTCGCCGGCGCTTCCGTCAATCCACCGATCAGCTGCCCGCCCTTGCGGTCATAGCGAATGGTATCACCGCTCTGCAAACCATGATTGTCGGCAAACGTGATTGTGTTGTCGGTCAGATTGATGGCTCCGCCGGAAGAACCCGCATCAAATGTGCCGTCCGAGAAAGTCACCGATTGCCCGCCGTCGCC
>JAGQPO010001066.1 GCA_020426665.1 Planctomycetales bacterium | reverse complement strand
TCACCGCGACAATTCTTTGAAGTCTGTCTCTACGACATCAAGACAGGAGCTTTGTCACGCCGACTCACCCCGTATTGGTGGGTGTTGCCGGCGACGTTGTGCTTGATTCTAGAGGTGGTTTCATGGCTGTTCGTTTGGTGCAGATTCTCAGCCGCCAACGATTGGCCGATCGCGTTGGATTGGGCGTTCATCGTGGGAATACCGCTGTACCTGCTGGGGACGCGCCTGTTAGCGACGATTGAGGCAGACCAGTCACTACGACATCCGACCGTCTTCGGCGGCGGACTTGCACTCGCGTGCGTTCCGATGTCGATCATCTGGTTTTTCTTCGGGAAGGAGCGACTTGGCAGTCTTTCTGTTTGCACTCTTTGCGATGCTGCTGGCGATGCGATACCGAGGCTATCGTCTGGCGTCACGGCGTTACTGCCGTCGGCTGCGGGCGATGTAGCAAGCTGGCGATCGGACGTAAAAAATCGAGTTCTCTACCCGACAATGCCTGGCGGATTCGTTAAGCTGGAGGGTGATCAATACCCTCATCTTCGGAGACTTCCATGAGATACCGCAAGACACTCTCACGTGTCGCAGCCTGTTTGTTGGCAATCGTCGCAACAACCGCCCCAACGACCGTTCGAGCCCAGTCTGGAGAGAAGCTGTCGGCCAAGAACATTCCCGGTGATGCCATCGTTGCGGCATTTCTTTCTCCGAGCGAGATTTTGACGTCACCGGAGTGGGAACTGATGCCAATCGAAGTCCTTCGCGCCGCGGGGACACAGCATGTCGGTATCGATCCAATCCATGTTGACGAGGTCAAGATCGTGGTTGGCATGCCAGGCCCCGAGGGCCCACAGGCCGGCGCGGTCATCCATTTTTCTCAAGACTATTTGATCGAAAATCTGAACCCGATGATCCTTCGTGAATTCGAGCCCGGACAGGTAGATGGGGTTACCGTTTACTCAAGCCGACGTCCGCCGATGATTCGAGTTCATCAACCGGATCCTCGCACCATCGTCGTCAGCAGCGGTGGCTATTTGAAAAAGATGCTGGAATCGAGCGACGGAAGTACCGGCCAGGTTGCCACACTTGCTGCAAAGATTTCACGTCGAAAAGGCATCACTATTTTAGCGGGCATGGAACAAATCCGGCCGCTGATCACAGGCGTACTTCGGCAAAACGCTGCGGGCCTACCGGGGCCTCTTCAAGGTCTCACCGAAGTCGCGGAACTGACCGACGCTTTGTTTGTGAACGTGGATTACGCTCCACTATCGGGCTCGATGACCGTCTCGGCGATCGCTAGAGACGAAACGTCCGCATCCAAACTGGAACAATCCCTCAATGACGCGATTGATTTCGGACAAATGATCGGGACGTCACAGATGAAGCAGAATATCCGTGGTGATGGCGATGCGGTGAATGTCGCGATGTTCCAATACATCGATCGTATCGCTGACCATTTGACGGGTTTGGTACGCCCCCAGCGCAAAGGCACCCTCGTCCAGGTCAACCTGTCTGGAAACATCGGAACAACAGGAATCCTGGTCGGCCTGTTGTTGCCGGCCGTCCAGGCCGCGCGCGAAGCGGCGCGTCGGATGACTGCCAGCAACGAACTGAAGCAGATCGGATTGGCGTTGCACAACTACCATTCCGCGTACAAAAAATTACCCGATGCTGCCAGTCGTGATGAAGCCGGCAATCCGCTACTTAGCTGGCGTGTTGCGATCTTGCCGTTTATCGAGCAACAGGCCCTATACGAAGAATTTCATCAAGACGAGCCGTGGGACAGTCCACACAACATCAAATTGCTCGAACGCATGCCCAGCGTCTACGTCGACCCCAGCGTGCCGGTGCAGCCCGGCTACACGGTGTTTCAATTGCCGGTCGGAACCGGACTGATGTTCGAAGACGACGGCAAACGCAAATTCCGTGACGTTCTTGACGGGCTGTCCAACACCATCATGGCGATCGAAACCAGCCGAGGTGCGGCGGTGCCATGGACAAAACCGGACGACTGGCATGTGGACATGCAAGACCCATTAGCAATGACCGGTGATTCGCATCAAAACGGTTTCCATGTGCTGATGGGTGACGGCGCGGTGATCTTCATTGCGAAATCCATCGACCTGGGACTGTTTCGTTCGTTGTTGACGCGTGCCGGCGGTGAAGTGATTGAAGAACGAATAAATCGGTAATTGCTGATTCAATTTGGATGATGATCGATGCGGCTCGTTGCACTTGCAGCGAGTCGCATTTTTTTTCGATTCAAAATGCGTTAAATGAACAGCCCGAACCGCAAAACGTCGTGGACTGAATTGCCGCTGCGAGATCGATCGGATCTGGCTGATGGGACCGATCCGTCGGATCTGGCTTTCGATCCTCCGGATCTTTTATTGATCACTCCATCATCTTGTCCAGCTCGCTCAGCTTCAAACGGACGCTCATGATGTACGGTTGCTCTCCTTTGGTCCAGTGACCGTAAGTGGTTGTCACGATGGTATCGTCGGGCAACCGTTCGACTCCCGGATAAGCAGTGTCGTAACCATTGGTGTTGTCTTTTAATCGCACAAAATACTGTCCTTCGCCGCCGCCGACCAAATCGTCCCACGTTCCCACCCATGCGACCCAATCACCTTCGTAGGGCCGATTGGCCGCTTCGGTCTTTGGCGAAATGCAACGGAAACTAATGAAAAGTCGACCGTCCGCGGTGTAGGTTCCGGTGTGCCGATCGCCGGTCAACGACAGCGGCACTTCGCGAGGTTGTGACCAAGTTGCTCCTTCATCGTCGGAAAAGATGATGTG
>JAGQPO010001065.1 GCA_020426665.1 Planctomycetales bacterium | reverse complement strand
TCGACGGACTGGAAGGCCGTCGTACAAAGCTGACTCAACCCCAAGATTAAATCTGGACACGGAACTAGCAGCACCCGGAGTTGCCGCCGCAGCATTCCGAGCCGGATGCCATCGGTAGCGTTGCTTTTGTTTTCATCGCAGTCCCTGTCCAAAGGGCGAGGTTCTCACGACTCGGGTACTCGCTGCGGCTGACAACGCGTTCGTCAATAATCACCAGCGGTAGGCACTCGACCCCTTCCTCGCTTAGCAATTTCTGCACCATCGCATTCTTTACAAACTCCCCTGGGTCTTGCGCGAGATTGAAGCGGTCAACATCGTGCCCCTGAGATTGCAACCATTCCAAATCGGCCGCGAACCTCGGAAGTACGGGATCAACTTGTGGACCACAAACGCCCGTCGAGCAGCACATGGCTTTGTCAAAGATCTGAACTTTCGGCATTTGACTTCTCCCGTCTTTGGATAGTTAAATCGAATATCGGCGATTTACGATAAACGAAAGCAAAACAAATCGCGTCACAAATTGGCAACAAGTGACTTGAGTCTGTCAAGTTGCTTGGTGTTGATACAGTAACAAACCTTTGGGCCGTCGACTTCACCTTGAATTAATCCTGATTCTTTCAGGATCTTCAAATGTTGTTAAACGGTTGACTGAGCTAACGGCAAACAATCTACGATCTCGCCGCACATACATGCCTGGCGGCCAATCAGCAGCCGAACAATCTGCACTCGCGCCGGATGAGCGATCGCCCAGGCCAGACGTGCAACCTCCTCAGCCGTCGGGTCGGCTTTCAGCTTGACCGGTGTCGAGTCGCAGGATTTTGTTTTTGTCTTCTTTGCCATAACGTCTATTTATCGTCTATTTACGATAAACGATAGGCGGGCGGCATCGTTGGGTCAAGGGCATTTCGGTTCCTGCTGAGTGATGCCAATTGTCATTTCACCATCGGCGCCAGACATTGTGTTTTTACCGGCATTGTTTGGTACGATTTGACCATGAAACAGATCGACTCCGAAACGACGGCCCAGGCATTCAGTGACGCATTTTTCGAACAGCATCCCGACGCGCGCAACGTGATCAGCCTGTTCGATTGCCTGCCGTCCACACTGTTCTATGCCAAGGACGCGCGTCACCGGTACGTCGCAATGAATCTGCTGACGCTTACTGATGTTTTTGGGCTAGAAGATCTGGGTAAGTTGCTCGGCCGAACCGACAGCGATTTCCAGCCGCCCGCACTGGCCGAAGCGTACCATGCCGAAGATCGACGAGTGATGCGGTCGCGCGAGCCGATCCGAAATCAGGTTTGGCTGGTCCCCCACGTTCGAGGAACGCCGCGTTGGTACGTTTCCTCGAAGACGCCGTGGTTTTCTGCAAGTGGCGAAGTTATCGGCATCGCCGGCGTGATGTACCCGATTGAAACGCCCGAAGAACACGAATCGTTTTTCCGCGAGCTGCTGCCGGCAGTGCGTCATATCGACGAGAACTACACGATGACGATCTCGATGGATGAAATGGCGAACCTATCCAGATTATCGTCGACTCAATTCAACGCCCGCTTCAGAGCGATTCTTCGCATGTCGCCGACGGAGTACGTTTTGTCCAGGCGAGTCCAAGACGCCCAGAAACTGCTCGTTCAAACAGACCGAACGATCGCCGACATAGGCATGGCCGTCGGCTTCTTCGATCAAAGCCACTTCACCAAACGATTTCGCAGAGTGACCGGTATCACACCGCTTGCCTATCGCAAACGTTTCCTAGGCACGTAACATGGCGTGGTCGCCTGAAAGATCCGTTAAACCATGATGCTGTTGCCCGCTTGATTGGACCTCAGCTTTCTCCCCGTGGACTTAGGTAGAGGGCAAAGGAGCCATTTTTGTAAGTCCTTACAGTGCAGCGCTAACCCCTGTTGCTCTCGGTGTTGATGACGAAAATCAATCGAGACCGTGTCCGCGATTGATCAATCACGTAGCCGCGTCTCTCCGAGACTCGCAGGTTTCTCTCGCAGGGTCTGC
>JAGQPO010001064.1 GCA_020426665.1 Planctomycetales bacterium | reverse complement strand
TCGGAGCTGACCAACGATATCACATCGGAGCTGCGTACAGGCAACGGTTCGGAATTTGTGACGGTCTACTCCGGACAGGTGGTGCCGGATGCTTTTCGGTTGAACACCGGTGGCGGAGATGACCGGATCCATTTGGCTGACTCGGGGCTGCGCAAGATCGACGGAGGAGAAGGCTTCGACAGAGTGTCTTTCAACGCCGATTCCCTGGAAATTGATCTGACCGAAACTGACTGGAATCTTGAAAACATTGAGGCTATCGATTTGCGGTCGGGCGTCTACGAGCGGCTCCATTTGTCACCCACATCGGTCGCAAGATCGACTGGTATCGCCCAAACGCTGGATGTTTATTCCGACAACTTCGATGATCTGCGATTGGGTGATGAATGGGTGCTAGATGGACGAGGGGTAGTGCTGGGCGATTACTTTCATAGGCTGTCATCAAACGGTGTTGAGGTCCGATTATTCAACAGAATGCCATTGACCAATCCACTGCTTCGGCATGACGTCGATGGTAGTGGACAAGTTAGCCCAATCGATGCATTACAGATCCTTAACATGCTTGCCCTGCGTGGAACGGGTACGCAGATTCCAATAGAAATTCCAGCGAGCGCCACTGGCTATTTTGATGTTAGCCAGAATGGCGAAGTGTCTCCGTTGGACGCGCTGCAGGTTATCAACTTCCTGGCCCTGCAGATGTCACTCAACGACATCAACCCGGAATCAGTGGCAAACAATCTGTTGCCACTTCGCACCGGCGCAGTCGCGATTGCGTCAATCGTTGCCGAGCGAATGACGGAAGCCGGCACAGCAGAAACAATTGCGATCAATGATACAGGGCAACCGTTTGAAGCACTTGGCAATCGAAAGCGATTCTCGTCAATTCCGGATCAAACGCAGACCGTCGACGACTGGGCTGCCACCTCGAAAATGAACTCAGCGATGAACGACCCGGCGGGCAGCGATATCGACAGGATTTTCTCCGAGTGGGGCGACCTACATGCAGACCTGATATCTCTGCTGGACTAGCGAGATGCTTTCAGCGTCTCGATAGTGTTTTTCAATTGTGCTTTTTCTTGAGGATTGTCGTCCAGCGGAGAGTCGGTAAATGCGGGAAGTAGTTTGTCCCAGACGATGTTCAGTTCGGCTTGCATGTCACCTGTGTTTGCAGTGATTGCAATGACCGCGTCTTGCTCCGGCAGGACGATACAGAATTGACCGTCTTTTCCGTCGCCTCGGTACGCACCGTGTCGGCACCGCCAAAATTGGAACCCGTATCCCTGGTCCCAATCGCGACTCGGATCGCTGCCGTTGGAGACCTGTTTTGAAGTTGCCATCTCGACCCATTCCGCGGGCACGATTTGCTTGCCATTCCATTCGCCTTTCTGTAGATACAGTTGACCGAATTTGGCAATGTCTTCGGTACGAAGGTACAATCCATAACCGCCGATCGAGATACCTTGCGGGCTTTGATCCCACTTGGGTCGTTCGATTCCCAATGGTTCGAACAGACGAGGAGTCAAATAATCAAGAACGGTTTCACCGGTCACCTTCTGGACAATGGCCGACAGCATGTAAGTTGCCGGTGTGTTGTAGCGAAAATGTGTTCCGGGTTTATGCGGAACCGGATGCGCGAGAAAGGCTTTTGCCCAATCCGGCGCCTCACGCCAATTGACTTCGTCTTGATGTCCTGTCGACATCGTCAGCAAATCCCGGACGCGCATCTGTTTCAGATTTCCTGAAGGGTTCTCCGGAGCGTCTTCGGGGAAAAACTTTAACACCGGGTCGTCAATGCTTAGCTTCCCTTCGGCGACGGCAAGTCCGACCGCTGTCGATGTAAAGCTTTTACTGAGCGACCACAACACGTGCGGCGTTTGGGCGGACTCCGGTTTCCACCAGGCTTCCGCCACCACGTGCCCGTGTCGCACCAGTATAAAGCTGTGCATCGATTGGACTTCCCGATCCGCGGTCTCGATATACTCCCGAATCCCCGCGGACGAAACACCTTGCAATTCCGGTGTACTGCGTGGCAATGCTGTCGTTTGGGCCGTTAGAACCTTGGATGATCCGATCGTTGTTAACACTGCCGCAAAGATCAGGAACGTTGGTTTCATCAGGGTTGTTATCGGTATCGAGGAATAACCGGAGGGAAATGCTGAGGTAAGAGCAGCGTGCGAATACCTTATCCGCGTCAATTACTTTAGCGGCATCACTTCGACTTTGCGAATGCTGACCTTGCTGCCAGGATCATGTTGCTGGAAAGCAAAGTGTCCGTCTTTGAACGTCTTATCAAAGTCCAGGTATTCGTACAGTTCGTTTCCGTCGACAGTCACTTTGATTCGCGTCATCTCGCGACCACGCCACACGTCGTCGCGGACCTCCAAATCGTAAGTGAACCACGTGTCGGGTTTGACGTGTTGCTTGTAGACGTGGCACATACCATAAATCGATCCGGTTCGAATCGGATCGGTATGGGTGCTGTCAACTTGTGCTTCATAGCCGTCGGTAAACCCAGGCTTTCGCGTCGTGCGGAAGTAAAGTCCCGAGTTGCCTCCATCGTTGATTTTGATTTCAGCACGGTAACGAAAATTCTTGTACGGACCTGTCGTATTAACCAGCATCGATGGCGGACCTGAGCCAGCGATCGCGCCGTCTATGACTTCCCATTTGCTCTGCTCGTTGCCGACTTTTTCCCAGCCGTCAAGTGTTTTGCCATCGAACAACGAAACCCACTCGCCCTCTTGTCCGTTGACGACACTCGGGCACATGGGGAGCAGCAACGCCGCGATGAACAAGGTAACACGCGAAACAGTAGTATTCATGAATCAGACTCTTGGATGAAGAAGCGGGCCGTCCAGGCCAGGTGGCTGTGTTTACATTCCCCAGCCCGTTGCCGGGGCCTAAAGACTTTAACTGCTGGCCATTGGCAGTGCTGCGCCCTGTGCTTCTGGTAAAGACAAATTCTTCAGGCACGATTCAATTCGCCGCCCGCAGCATCCCGGACTTGCTGGTTACTTGGTGTAACGCTACGTTAAGTAACGTACGGGGATGGGACTTTGTTGGGAGTCAGCCTTGAAGAAGAAACTCGCCGAAAAACATCCCTCTGTCAAACCCGCGCTGAGTCCATTGGAAAACGCTGTCATGGCGGTGGTTTGGGAAAAGCAACCTGTCACGGCGGATCAAGTGCGATCGGAGCTTCAGTTCCAGCACGCGCTAAAAGACTCCACCATCCGAACGCTGCTTCGTCGACTGGAAGCAAAGGGTTATGTCAGTCACGTTGTCGACGGCCGGACTTACGTTTACCGCGCATGTGTTCAGCCGACGAGTGTGGCATCAAGTGCCGTTAGGGAAATTGTAGAACGTTTCTGCGCCGGGTCCGTCGAAAATCTGTTGGTCGGATTGGTCGACAATAAAATGATTTCAGCCGAACAGCTGAAGGAGTTGGCGGACCGGATTGCTGCAGCAGGAACTGATCCAGGGACGGCACGGGATGGCGAATGTTAGGGAAATGGGTTCCGGGTTCCGGGTTCCAAGTTCCAGGTTCCAGATTCCAGATTCC
>JAGQPO010001063.1 GCA_020426665.1 Planctomycetales bacterium | reverse complement strand
AACGCATCGATCGCCGCATCCGTGCCGGCTCCCTCGGCTTCCGGCGCGATCGAATAAACCAGGATTCCCGAGATCAAACCGCCGACCGTCATAACGGCCACGATCATCCATGGCGTAAAAAAGTCGGGCGTGTAGTGAAATCTCGCGTATTCTCCGGCCGCATCCAGCGGCCGATAACCGGCGAACTGCGTCAACGAATACCGAACCACGGCTTGGCCGAGCACGTCGAACACGATCGCCCCAAGTCCCGCCACCACGCCGACCAGTGACGCCAACAAGATCCACTTGGCCAGCGAATGAAGCTCAAATCGCTTCAGCAGTTTTTGCAGACGGTTCACAGAAGAATGTTTGGGCGATGCGCGACGATTGACAAGCACAAGTTTATCCGATCTTCATTCGGATTACCTGGGTTGTCGTTTATTTCAACGATGTTGACCAGCCTGGGCGAATTGCGAAAAGGCACGTATCGGCGCATATTGTGCAGGGAATTGCATCACCAACACAGCGGAATTCGTATCCGTTAGCCAAGCGACGCCATCTTACTTTGAGCCTCCGATGTTTCGCGTTCAGCCGACCGACTCTGTCCAAATCTTGATTGTGGATGACGAGCCACATATCCGAAGCGGACTGGCGAAAGGGCTCGCGAAAGTGGCCGATGTGATCGATACCGCAAATGACGTCAACGAAGCGTTGGACAAATTGGATACGACACAGTATCAGGTCGTGATCGCCGATATCCGGTTGCCCGGCGACCGTGACGGGCTGGACCTGGTTTCCTTGATAAAAAAGCGTTCCCCCGAAACCAACACGTTGGTGATCACGGCGCACGGAACGGTCGAAACGGCCGTCGATGCGATGCGCCGCGGTGCGTTTGACTTTATCACCAAACCGGTCGATCTAAATCTGATCCGCCAACAAGTCGATCGCGCGCTTGATCACGGGCGGTTGCAGAGTGAAAACAAGACGCTCAGAAACCAACTAGCCGACGCCGGCGCGATTTCCGAAATCATCGGAACCTGCACGATCATGCAAGAGCTGTTCCAGCAGATTCGCCAGGTCGCCGACACCGACGCGACCGTTTTGATCCAAGGGGAAAGTGGCACCGGTAAAGAGTTGGTGGCCCGCGCGCTCCATGATCTCAGCAGCCGGTCGCGTGGTGCATTCATTGCCGTCAACCTTGGCGCGCTGCCGGAGTCGTTGCTGGAGAGTGAACTTTTTGGACACGAAAAGGGATCGTTCACCGGAGCCTCACGTCGCAAACCCGGCTGCTTCGAACAAGCCCGCGGCGGTACGTTGTTCTTGGACGAAATCACGGAGATACCGGCAAAGAGCCAAGTCGACTTGCTTCGCGTGCTGGAGACCGGGAGTTTTCAGCGAATCGGCGGCGAAGAATTGCTGGTCAGCGATGCGAGGTTGGTTTCCGCAACCAACAAGGATCCGTTGGCGTTGATCGAAGACGGAGCGTTCCGCGAGGACTTGTACTATCGATTGAATATCGTCCCGCTGGTCATTCCGGCATTGCGCAATCGGCGTGACGACATCCCTTTGCTGGTCGAACATTTCGTTCAACACTTTTGCTTACGACACCATCGTCCCGCGAAACAATTCACCGACCGGGCAATGGAATTAATGGTCGCCGCCAATTGGCCGGGAAACGTTCGCCAACTGCGGAATGTTGTCGAGCGGCTGGTCGTCACCCACGTCGGTGACTGCATCGATGAAGACAACCTGCCCAGCGAGTTGACGTCTACGAAAACGCAACCGCCGCCAGCGATCGGAACGCTGGCTGAAGTGACCGAAGCGGCCGAAAAGGAAGCGATCCAAGCTGCACTGGCGTCGTGTGGATTCCATCGCGAACAAACCGCAAAGATCCTTGGCGTCAGCGTTCGGACGTTGCATTACAAGATGAGTCGATACGGATTGCACTAATTCAGCGGAACTTTTGCGTGGCCCATGCGTTTGAAGAAACACACGGCCGGGCCACTCATCTTGCTTGCGATTTCCGGGAGAAAAACGGTGTTTTTCCAACGAATTTCCTTTCTCGTCGTTTTTTTTGTAAGCGCATCCACAGCGGTGGGGGTTGCCGGGATTGCCACCGCCCAAGACGCACCTGCGGCACGGCCGACACCCGAACAAACAAAGTTCTTTGAAACCAAGATTCGGCCGGTCTTGGTTCGCGAATGTTATGGATGCCACAGCAAACAATCGGGGCAAACCAAAGGGGGACTTCGCCTGGATTCGCAAACCGCGATGTTGGAGGGCGGTGACAGTGGCCCGGCAATTGTGCCCGCAGACCTTGAATCGAGTTTGTTGTTCAATGCGATCAATCATACCGATTTTATCATGCCGCCCAAACGCAAGTTAACGGACTCCGAGATCGCTGATTTTCGAACCTGGATACTCGACGGGGCGCCTGATCCGCGAATCACCCAATCGGTTCAGGCGCCGTCGTCGTCGATCGACGACGCAATGATCGCCGAAGCGAAACAAACGTTTTGGGCCTATCAAAAACCCCGGCGAGTTTCCCCAGGCGGTCGCGTCGAAACAGTCGATGAAAACGGAAGCGGATGGCCCAAAACAACCATCGATCAATTCTTGATCCAGAAACTGCATGATGCCGGACTTGAACCTGCACCAGACGCCAGCGCCGGCGTTGTCTTGCGGCGGTTGTGTTTTGATCTGGTCGGGTTGCCACCGACGCCGGAACAAATCTCATGGTTCCAACAGGCTTATGACAAAGATGCCGACGCGGCGATATCGCGAGTCATCGATCGATTGCTGGAATCACCGCAGTTCGGCGAGCACTGGGGGAGACATTGGTTGGATGTGGTTCGTTATGCCGAATCGACCGGACGTGAAGTCAACATGACGTATCCACACGCGTGGCGATATCGTGACTATGTGATCGACGCGTTCAATCAAGACAAACCGTACAACGAATTTGTGCAAGAGCAATTGGCCGGCGATCTATTGCCCGCATCCGATGACGATGAATGGTCGCAGCATTTGGTGGCGACGACGTTTTTGGCAATGGGTACAAAAAACGTCAACGAACAAAGTGCCACCCAGTTCGCCGCAGACGTCGCCGACGAACAGATCGACACCACGACGCGAGTGTTCCTGGGAACATCCGTGGCTTGTGCCCGCTGCCATGACCACAAGTTTGATCC
>JAGQPO010001062.1 GCA_020426665.1 Planctomycetales bacterium | reverse complement strand
ACGGTTCTATCGCAGACGGTAATGTCTGACCATCAACCACGGCCGGCACCGGGATTTCTTCGGTCGTGGCTGGTGCCGGCGCGATTTCATCACTAAAGATCGGTTGGTCCAGTAGCACGCTGTACAACCTGGGATCGTTCAGCGCGATCGGCTCTTCCAGAAAGTCTTGCAGTCCAGGCAACCCATGTTCAAGCCGTCGAATCGCCACCTCGCGGTCATCGTTCTCTCTGCGTAGGTGATCGACCATCGATTGGCGAATGTATTCGTAACGCCCCCGTCGCTGTTGCCAAAGTAGAGCTGCCGATCGATCCGATTGGAACATCTCGTCCGGTGGGCCCGGCGGCCAATATGATTCGTTCAGAAACTCGGCGAGCATGAAATGTCGGTGATAGAGCAGACGTGGCCATTGGTCATTTCGGTCGGGGTACATCCTTTCATCAATCGATCCATCGGCATTGGTCGACGCGGCTTGGATCAAGTGACTGGGACCGGGATCAGGGGCAAAGAAAGCGTAGCCTCGATCCATGTGAAAAAATTGGCCATAACCCGCAAACGGGCGAATCAAAAGTCCGACCAGCGGCGAAGGTCCATCCACACTAAATGTCTGGAATGCCAACGGGGGCAACACGACGGCCGACAGGTGAAACAACAACAGGGCGCTCGCAACGATTTTGAATCGCCGAAGCGATACAGGGTTCGCCGGTTCGGCAAATTGCTCCTTCGCATCATCATCGCGGCCGTCGGGAACCGGGTCTGGTGTCGACGGCCGTTGGCTGGAGTTGCTGGCATCGCCTCGCTGTGACATCGGAGATTCTGAAAAGTTTTTGGGCGGAGTAGAGTAAGCAGTTCCCACGCAAATCCGTTGCAAGCAAAAGGACATTCTAAAGATTAACCCGGCAAGATTTGATGTGTAGTGAAGGGACAGCAATCGTGGGGTGAATCTGAACAAAAAAAAGCCCGACCGGAGTGACTCGGTCGGGCGGCAAAGATCGATTCGGGTGAAACGCGTTTAGCGTTTTGCAACCGCAGACTCATCGAAGTCGAAAGTCAACTCATTCGTGCTGCCGGCTTCGACGTTAATGGTCTTCTCGCGAGAGAGCATTTGGCCATTGACGTTGGTCGTCACACGAACGGTATAGTTCGTCCAACTGTCACCCGGTTTCAACTGGGTCGTGCGGAAGGTTCGAACCTTGCCTTGCCCGTTGGTTGGGTTGCCGGCCAGATTGACCGTCGCATCCGAAGGAACATGAAGCTTGACGACTGTCACCACGTTTTGTTCGGCGGGAGTCTCGGTCGCACTCAAATCTTCCGACTCAGGCGCGTCGGAAGTTGGAGGTTCGAACACGACGCTTTCTTTGTCGCCGGGACGAAGTTTGACTTCGCGTGTTTCCGTCTTTGTTTGCCCTTCGTAGTCGTACGTCACCTTCACCACGTAGGTGTAAAGGTAACCCTCTTTCAGGCCTCGCGACATGAACTGACGCACAGTCCCTTCGCTGGTCGTTGCGTGACCGTTGACCGTTACGCTTGCCGAATCGCTTGGGACGGCAACGGTCAAAAGAGCTGCATCATCATCCAGGGCGGGTTTGACCGCTTCGTAGCGATCGCTGTCGGCAACCGTTTCGTTTTTGTCTTCCGCTGGCTTGGAATCCGCAATCGAATCGCTCAGCGGCGCGTACTGTTGGTACGAAGATTCAATCGCCGAAGACTCATATCCGGCGATCGCTGACATGCGTGCACGCGAATCGATCGACGGCGTGCTGTAGCGGGTCAACGGAACGGAGTAACTGACTGCCGCAGCGGACATTTGAATTCCGCCGCTGCTGCCACCGGATGATCCGCCGCTGATGGCGTAGGTTCCACCGCTGCTGCCACCGGACGATCCGCCGCTGCTGCCGCCGGAAGATCCACCGCTGCTGCCCGCGGCGCGTCTGGCGGCGCGATTGGCATGAATTTTTGCGGACAAACGACGCAACGGGCCGACATATCCGCCGGATGAACCGCCGCTGCTTGCGTAGCCACCGGATGAACCATAGCTGCCTCCCGACGACGCAGATCGATACAGTACCGCCTGGCCTCCACTGCTGCCGCCACTGCTTGCGTATCCGCCCGAGCTTGCATAGCCGCCCGACGAACAACCTGAAGAACCTCCCCAGGAACCTGCTGCGGAAGCCAGGTCAGAGAAGCCTGCTGCAGCGACAAGTGCCGCTAGACAGATCGAAAATCGAAAACGCGTCATAGTTGTAAATTCCCTCCGATCTCGCTGATGAAGTGCGCCGGAATCCCCGGCATCGACGTCGTAGGATAACGGTACAACTGGGACGATCAAGCAGATAAGGTAAAATTTGACAACTGGGTCATTTTTGACGCATCCGCACAGAACGTCTTTTTGGTTGTCGGCCGACTTCCGGACTGGCAAATGCCGCGTCGATGGGCAATCGTGCGACGACCTCTCGCTTGCCCTTCTTCAAAGGAATGCATTGATAGAACACAATCCGCCCCCAACGGACTTCGTTCCCCATTCCTTTTTCACTGACAATCGCGACGGATCTTGATCGATGGCTGATGCCGCTAAAACCAAACGCGTCCTTTCGGGAATTCAACCCACCGGTCGGCCCCACTGGGGCAACTATTTCGGTGCGATACGTCAGTACATCGATTTGCAAGAAGAGAACGATGGCTTTTACTTCATCGCGGACTTGCATGCGCT
>JAGQPO010000003.1 GCA_020426665.1 Planctomycetales bacterium | reverse complement strand
CTTGATTCTCGGTCCCGAGTGCGTACGTGATCCACGCCCCGATGCTCGGAAAGCCGTCTTGAACGAATCCCGTGGAGAGAAAATTCTCCGCCGGACCGTGCGTGTTCGACTTGCTGGTCAGCGAATGCACGAACGCAAACTCATCCACCAATTCGCCGAGTTGCGGGATCATGTCCGAAACCATCTTCCCGCATTGGCCGCGCGGCCGAAATGCGTACTGCGGTCGTGCCAGATTTCCCGCCGGGCCTTGAAAGGTCACCGCCGGTCCACCCGGCAGTGGCTTGCCGTCCCACTTCATCAATTCCGGTTTGTAATCCCACGTTTCTAATTGGCTGACCGCGCCGGCGCAAAAAATCACGACAACGTTTTTTGCCTTGGGCGCAAAGTGCGGCGCGCGCGGCGCATAGGGATTCGACGCGTCGATGGTTGTGGGATGGTTGGCCAGCAAGCGATCGTTGCGCAGCAGATCCGCCAGCGCGATCGCGCCGAGTCCGCCTGCGCCGGCGGACAGGAACGTGCGACGGTCCAGCATGGCTCGGCCGGCGCCGGAAAGGCGATCAGGATGGTTCATGGGATTGACAGGAATTCGTTGGCGTTAAAGAGGACTCGGCAAAGCACTGGCAATCCGTGTTTGCGCACGACCGTCTCTGCGTCGACCAGTTCATCAGGCGTCGGATCACGAGTCAGCACCAGTTGATACGCCCGCTGGACCTGCTCCGCCGGTCGATCACCTGCCTCGATCGCCACACGGTCGGCCAGTGCATCGGACCGGTCCAACGTAAATTGGCTGTTAAACAGATTCAGCGCCTGGATCGGTGTGGTCGATTCTCGTCGCATCGCCGTACTTTGGCCGGCGTCGGGGCAATCAAAGGCGCCGAAGATCGCATCGCGTTCGCGGCGCACTTTATGAGCGTAAATCATTCGGCGAAGGCCCTCTTCGCCGAACCGCTGGACGGGAGTGAAACCACTTAGGCCGCCGCGTTGATCGAAAAGATCGAATCCACGGCCGAACATTTGCAATCCCAACTCGCCGCTGGCGGCAAGCATCGAATCGCGAATCGTTTCCGCATCGACGCGCCGCGAAGGGTATCGCCACAGCAATCGGTTGTCCGCGTCATCTTGGTGTCCTTTTCGGTTGGTCGCATCGCCGTCGTTTGTGGAAGCCTGTCGGTAGGTTGACGAAAGGACAATCATTCGGTGCATTTGCTTGATCGACCATCCCGAACGGATGAACTCGGATGCCAGCCAATCGAGCAATTCAGGGTGTGACGGAGGCTCGCCGATGTGGCCGAAATCGTTTGCCGTTCGCACAAATCCGACGCCGAAATGTCCCTGCCAAATTCGATTGACCATCACCCGCGCCGTCAACGGATTGTCCGCCGATGCCAACCACTCCGCCAGCTCTTTGCGGCGAGTCTGCTCGGCTGCGTCAGGGGGAATGTGCAACGATCCGAGCGCTGACGGGACGGCCGGAGAGACCAATTCCTTGGGCATTTCCGGATCGCCGCGCGTCAATAAATGGATCTCGTCGGGATCACGAAAAATTCCGGCAAATGCTTTCGGTGATTCGGTTACGCCGCGAAGTTCCGACTCCAGACGTTCTCGTTCCTGGACCAACCGCTGCGCCACCGCGGATTCTTCATCGTCCAGCCCCGCAAACGAAACCTCCGCATCGGGCTTGGCCGACGGATCAAACGAAATTCTGTCGGACGCATCAGCGATGGTCATCCATCGACCTTCGCCATCAGCAATTTCAATTCGGTAGTCCGTTGCAAGTCGATCGTCGAATTTGGCCTGTCGATCACGCCCCCAGTGAACTCGATCGATTTCATGTTCCTGGGGGAACGTCAACTCGATCCATCCCTTTCCGACTTCGCTTGACATCCAACTGCGTGAGTTGCCGTATTGTCCGTCATTGACGAACCGCAGTTCATGTCGATTCGGACTGATCTTATTGCCGGACGATGTGACGATGGCTCCGGCGGAAGCCAAGGCAATGTTTTCACCGGCGGTATCGAAAACTTCGATCTCGTCGATGCAGGGCTCGTATTTGTTGGTTGAATTGATCGTAAAACGAATGCGATCCGTTTTGACCGAAGCGAATCGGTCGATGTTCAATCTGGCGTTGATCATCGGTCGTTTGACGCCGGACGACGCAAGCGGCACAAAGGATGCTAGTTCGCTGTTGATCCGTGCAATTTCAGAACGAATCTGTTCGGCCCGAACACGCATCGATTCAGAATCTTCCGATCGAAGGTCGCGATCTCCGTATTCGACTCCCGCGACAAAGGCCTGCATCGAGTAGTATTCACGTTGAGACACGGGGTCGAATTTGTGATCGTGGCATCTTGCACATCCAACACTCAGTCCCAAAAACGTTTGCCCAATGTTGACGACGATTTCGTCAATCGCATCCTGGCGGGCGAGGCGTATCGATGCCGCGTCTTTTCCAATTTGTCCCGGCAACAGTACGGATGCTGTTACCAAAAAACCGGTTGCAGCGTCTTCACCCATCGCGTCACCGACCAGTTGTTCACGGATAAACTGGTCGTAAGGCGTGTCCTTGTTGAAGGCGCGAATCACATAGTCGCGATAAGGCCATGCATTCGGGCGTTCCGTGTTCACCTCGAAACCGTGTGTGTCGGCGAACCGCACGACGTCCAGCCAGTGTTGTGCCCAACGTTCACCGTAGCGGGGCGAATCCAACAGCTGATCGACCGCACGATCGTACGCCAAGGGATCGTCATCGGAGACAAAGGACGCGACTTGTTCGGGTGTCGGTGGAATGCCAATCAGATCCAAATAGACTCGCCGCAACCATGATCCGCGATCCTGCGGGTCGGCCGGTTTCAGCCCCGCCGATTCAAGTTTATGGAGAACGAATCGATCGATCTCACTAGTTGCCCAATCTTCGTCAATCGGCGTTGGCGGATCGATCTCCCGCAGCGGATGAAAACTCCAGTGATCCCGCAAATCCTTTAACTCCGCCAGATCCACTCCGTCGGGCCAAGCGGCGCCTTCGTTGACCCAGCGAGCGAGCGTTTCGATTTCTGACGCGGATAATCCATCTCCGTCGGGAGGCATCGGCAATTCGGCGTCGCGGTCGGACACGAATTGAATCAGTGGACTTTCTTTTGCATCGCCCGCGATGACACTGGGGCCATACAGTTCGCCGCCCTTGAACGCCTGGGACTTGATATCCAACCGCAGTCCGCTTTTCTGAGTTTCACCACCGTGACAAACGTAACAATGTCGCTGGAAAATCGGACGCACGTCACGAACGAAGTCGGTCTGTGCGGTCGCAGAGGCTGCCACGACTTGGCACAGCAAAAAAACAGCGATCACCTGTATGCGCACTCGTATTCCCATTGTTCCCGAAATTGTCCTTCAGTCCGGCACGAATCCTGCGTTATCACGAAATAGTCACCCCTGCCGCAATCGACTAGTCTACTCGGATTTTCGGTGCCTGGGCGAGTCAAAGGTCGAGTTCGGAAGTCAGCTCGTCGACTTTGTATCCTGCGAAGTTCCTCGTGCGATTCACGTTGGTTCACAAGCCGTCTGTGAGATCAAGAGACGATGACGACTGATGTTCAGGCGAGAGATTGATGATCTTTTGGCGATCGAACGGTTTCCCACCGATGAGAACCCTAACCTCATCCTTCACAACCTCCACTTCGAAGGTGATCTTTTCACCGCGACGAACCATAAAGGAATCGGTATGGTACTCAAAGTCAGCCTCGTTCACTCTGATCAGAAGCATTTGAACGCCGGGGGCAATCGTCAGGGGCTCCCCGTTACCCTCCTTCATCGTGACGATGTGGTTTTGGACGCTCACCTGAATTGACGGATCCCTCACCTCAATGCGAACCACCCCGAAATCTGTCTCAATGTAATAGAGGACTGCGGCGGCTCCAATGATCAGTCCAATCACTAGCGTTTGGCCCTTCGTCCATTGGAAAATGCCATTGCCGTCATGATCGCTCTTTTTCGAATTCACGCTGTACGCGGCATTCAGGGTTCCAGTGATGATCGCTAAGAAAAGCGAGATAGGAATGTAGAAGTATGTCGCGCGATTGGCTGCTGCGATGCTGCCTTCGTCCGACAGGAAGAAGACGTCCAGGATCATCATCGCGATGGGAATGAACGGAATGTAGAAAAGCCACTTTGCCCAACGGGCCAGCCAGTCGGGGCTCATGCCGCCGGCGACGAGTTGCTGTCCACTTGAGCCGGCCCCGTTCCCACCACTGGACGGTTCTTGCGGCGGAGATTCTGCTTCGCCGGGCCGCCAAGTTTGTAAGAACGCCTCAAGGGCATCTGCAACTTCGCTCGGCGTTAGATATCGTTCTTCGGGGTCCTTTGCCATCATCGTGGACACGATAGCCACAAGCTCGTCCGGCACGTCGCTCCGCAGCGTCTTCAGCGATTCCGGCTCAACTTGCGAGTGACTCTCCAGCTTGTGCATGACACTGCCCTCGGCAAACGGCACGCGTCCGGCTAACAGGTAATAGAGGGTTGCCCCGAGACTGTAGATGTCGCTGCGAATATCTACGTTGCGGGCGTCGTTTGCTTGTTCGGGCGAAATGAAATCGGGAGTGCCCATGATCGCGCCGGCCGCTGTCAAGTCAGAGCGCGCCGCACCAGAGTCTGGGGCCGGCGTTGTTTCCGGCGCGAGCGAGGCGAGACCGAAATCCAGAATCTTGATTGTGCCATCGGCGGTCACCATCAGGTTGTGTGGCTTGATATCTCGATGCACCATGCCGCGTTGGTGCGCATGCTGGAGTCCGATTGCGGCCTGGCGGATGTAGTCACAAGCGTCGGCGACGGGCAAGGCACCTCTGTCTTTCACAACTTGTGACAGATCGACTCCATCAACGAACTCCATTGCCATGAAGTGAAATTCACCCGCTTGGTCGGCGTCAAGTGCGGTCACAATGTTTGGATGCGAAAGCTGAGCAGCAGCCTTCACTTCACGGTGAAACCGACTGACCGCTTCGCTTTTCCGTACCAACTCGCGTTTAATGACCTTCATCGCAACTCTGCGTTCCATCTTTCGGTGGCGGGCTTCGTAGACGTCTCCCATCCCTCCTTTGCCAATCAGCCTGACGATTTCGTATCGGGGATGTTCGGCCAACTGGGCTGGCACATCATGTATCGATGAGGAAGCGGTGGTGACGACTCGATCCACTGTTTGGTCGGATGGGAGTCGTTTCGCTTCTTTCAGGAGACCGACGAAGGTGTCTTCCGACGACAGGCTCACGATCGTGTCACAACAAGGCTCGCAATCGCTGATGTGGTTTTCGACCGCAACGGCTTCTTCCGGTGGCAACTGCCCCAGGTTGTACGCACTCAATTGCTCCTGGCTGGGATGCTCGGTTTGGTCTGGCATGGGGACACTCGTCTTTGTCGCTGGACTTGTTGACGCGGATCATCATCGTGCACGTTTTTCGGTCCGGGTTACCGGAATCGCATGATGCGTCGCTAACCACAAAGTCCCGCACGCCACCAAGTATTTCAGCTGTTGCCCAAAAAAGCCGAAGAAGCTTCGATCAGCCCTTCCGATTCCTGACGTAACCTACTCAAAACACGGCACTTAGCAATAATCACAGAGTTCCGAGAAATTCCCAGTTCTGCGGCGACCGCGTCCGGCTTGGCTCCCTCCAATGCCACACGACGGAAAGCCGACCAGGTTTGGGGTGCGAAGTGGGGCTCGGCCAGCGCCAGCAGTTGTCGAAGCACGTATTGGTCATGATCGCGATTCCAAATCTGGCTCAATTCACTCCGCGGATCGTCTAGCTGGTCCAAACGGGCATCGATGTCCGAATCGGTACGTGCCTGCGGTCGACGATCTCGAGTTCGCCAAAATTTCCGCAACCGATTGATCAGGATGGTTTTCAGCCACCCGCGAAAAGCTCCGGGACGACCATTGTGATCGAAACCGCTGAGATCCTTTGATACGGCGAGCAAGACATCCTGCATCAAGTCTTCCGCGTCGTTGTCCTGGACGTCGTACTTGCGCAGCCACGTCCGAAGCAACGGCCCATAAAGCTCCATCAACCGGTTCCAACTTTCAGACTCTTCCGAGCTACGAAGGCGAACAAGCAAACTGAGTGACGTTTCATTCATTTTACAATCATTGCGGCTACTGAATCAGCGGCCGCTCGCAACACTCTCGTCTTAAGCTTGGCAACCTCTGCTGCACTAGTCCTCCGCCGCAGTTCAACTTTCGAGTAGCGGAACTCGTCAAGAGTTTCGCTTCGCCCGGCCATTCACAAAAGTCTTGACGACTTCCGCTACGCTGCCTGTCCGAAAATCACGTTGAGGCGGAATACTAGATCTTCTTGGAGTAGAAGCTGGTCGATGTTGGAAATCAAGTTGTCGACGTTGATGGCCGCAAGATTTTCGAATTGGACTCGACCACCGCTTGGCGATTTTCCTTGATTTGCGTGCATCCGATGCCAAGGGATCTGAGCAGGAGCAGTCTTTTTTTGCCACAATTCTCATCCGGCCCCGAAAACTGCGTTGGCCCATCCGGATAGGCTTGTATCGCACTCGTTTTTTTGTGCCCACACCGGGAACCGATTGTTCACGTTCAATAGAGCACACCGTCGTTGGGATTCGAGTAAACTTTGTGGTTGCCTTTGCACGTTTTACTGCAGGTTGAACTGTCGACAGCCACCCCGTTTCATCGAAATTGATGTAATATGATTCATTCTTTTACGGATTCCACACGACGTGTTGACGTTGCCGAATGGCATCGGTCGTTGCAAGACTTCCGCCATTGGGAAAAACTGACTCGGATAGCCGGGGCATTTGTTGCCGCTGCAATTCTTGCGGTCTTCAGTCCGTCGATTCAAGCGGCGACCAGCGATCGTCCCAACATGATCTTTATCCTGGCCGATGACCAGGGATTTGGGGACGTCGGGGCGCTAAATCCAGAATCAAAAATCCCCACTCCGAATATTGATCGCATTGCCGCCGAAGGGATGATCTTTGGTGATGCCCACACGTCGTCGTCGGTTTGCACTCCGACACGCTACAGCGTACTAACGGGGCGATACCATTGGCGAACTCATTTGCAAAAGGGCGTCTTGGGTGGATTCTCAAAGCCGCTCATCTCACCGGGGCGAATGACGATCGCATCGATGCTGAAAAGCCAAGGTTACAAAACAGCCGGCATCGGAAAGTGGCACCTCGGTTGGGACTGGCCACTCAAAGAAGGTGGAACTGCCAACGACGAAGGTGATTTTTCGAAGAGCTATGCCAAAGGTTGGGAAGTCGATTACGGTGGTGAAATCCAAAATGGTCCCAATGACTTAGGCTTTGACTACTTCTTTGGAATTAGCGCTTCACTGGATATGCCGCCGTATGTGTTCGTCCGCAATCGTGTGCCGACCGAAAAGGCAACGGTCGAAAAGGCGTTCCATCGAAAAGGTCCCGCCGGTGCGAATTTCGAGGCCGTCGATGTGTTGCCGACGCTGACCGATGAAGCGGTTCGATTCATCGACGATAACGCCGATTCGGAACAGCCCTTCTTTATTTACTTACCGCTTAACGCACCACACACACCGATCGTGCCGACAAAGCAGTGGCAGGGGAAAAGCGGTATCAACCAATACGGCGACTTCACGATGCAGGTGGATTGGACGGTCGGCCAGGTGCTTCAATCGCTGGACAAAAATAATATCGCCGACGAAACCTTGATCGTCTTCACGACCGACAACGGATGCTCGCCGGCGGCAAAGATCGATGAACTGGAAGCGGCCGGCCATGACCAAAACTATATCTACCGCGGACACAAAGCCGATATCTTCGACGGCGGACATCGCGTTCCGTTCCTGGTCCGATGGCCCGGCAAAGTGAAACCCGGCTCGCGAACCGAACATCTGATCGGACAAATTGACTTCCTAGCCACCGCGGCGGAAATCACCGGCGCAACGATTCCCGATGACCGGGCCGAAGACAGTTTCTCTTTCCTGCCGACGTTGTTGGGCAAAGCCGATTCACCGGCCAGGAATTCCATCGTTTCCCAATCCATCGGCGGGCAATTTGCGATCCGCGATGGCCAGTGGAAACTTTGTCTGTGCCCAGGTTCGGGCGGTTGGAGTGCGCCGCGGCCCGGACGCGATGACTTGACCGGATTGCCGCCGATGCAGCTGTATGACCTGTCCACCGATCCCGGCGAGGAGAAGAACTTATTGGACCAGCATCCCGATCGCGTGGCAAAGATGACGGCAATGATGCGCAAGGCGATTGACGACGGACGCACGACGCCGGGACGCAAATTGACCAACGATGTCGAAATTGTGATGGTCAAGCCGGTGCCAAAACCTCGACGAAATTAAGTACGTCACCGTGCCCCGGCGATTTCGTGGTAGCGGAACTCGTCAAGAGTTTCGGCCGGAACTTAATTTTAGGGTAGCGGAAAACCGTCAAGAGTTTCGGTCGGAACCAGAATTCGTCGAAAGTCTTGACGACTTCCGCTACGGCTTGGATCCTAATTATTAATTGTGGCGAAGCGTTGGTAATGCATGTTTTGCATGACGATGGCGTTACAACCGCGGCCCAAAGACCACGTCGACGTTGCCGTTATCGTGCTCGGTGATGTCAATCTGGATTGGCAAGAACCGTTCCAGTATCGCGACGTGTGTCCGGCTGTGCATCGACAGCGGCCCACTACGAAAGGCGCTTCGGTGGCCTTGCGCCGCGGCAAGTCCCATCGGCATCATCAGTTGATCCGCCAAGTACTCGCCGACCGGAACCCGCCTGGCAAGATACGCGCGAGCCTCTTTCAAGACCGACCTTGCGACTTGTTCGGCCTTGACGCCCACCTTGCCATGACCGATGAACAGCTCGGTCACCGATTGTCGCTGGATCTCGATCATCACGACGTTTCCCGGACCGATCGGTGATTCGACTTCAACCACTTCGTAATTTGCATCGGCCCACTGTGACTTGCGGCGGATCGTATTGCATTGACGATCGGCGATACTGCGCGGAAGGTTGCTGACGATCGCAGTGACACGCGGCGAAAACGATTCCTCGCAGTCAAGCAATTGGAATCCCGACAAATCTTTCGAGGGCTGAACTTTCAAGTGGATCTCGCCTCCTCCGGCCGGATAAAAGCCGTGCTTGATCAAATCCGCGTTGACGATTGGCCCGGCCTTGGCAAGTTGTGGAATAAAACATCGGGCAAGGAAATCGAGCGGTGGCGCCCACGGATTGTGTGTGCCTCCGGTCAGTTTCACCGACGATGGCTCGGCCGCAGTCATCAGCGCAGGCAAGATCGTTTGTGCGACCAGCGACGTGCTGCCTGCGGTTCCGACGGAAAACTGGAACTCGCCGCCGGAAATCTGTGCCGGAGTAAACTCCAGTGTCGACGATCGCAGGCTGTCCCCGCGGAGGTCCGCGCCACAGATCGCCGCCGACGCGCGGACTGCGGTCAGGTGCTGACGCAACAGTCCGGGTTTGCTGCGGCCGGCGCGTATGTTTTCCAACTTGATCGGCATCGAAGTGACAGCCGACAACGCGAGCGACGAGCGGATGATTTGTCCCCCGCCTTCGCCTTGCGAGCCGTCAATCGTGATGCGTTGGTTTGGTTCGGTTTTCTGCATTGGTTTTTCGTTCGGTCGAATTGGCAAGGCTGATGTTCAATCGTCGGCCTTGCTTGCGTCCTTGATCACAAAGCGCGCCTTCAGTCGGGCGACTTCGCTGGCCAAGCCGGCCTTGTTGACACTCGCCAGGACTTCGTTGAAATCCTTGTATGCCGCCGGCGCTTCGTCCTTGGGGTAAAGGCGACAGTTGCTCAAGATGTCGTGGTCGTCCAATTCCGAGTCGATCGTCGATTGGTCCAGGGTTCGCTTGGCTTGCTTTCGACCGAGTACTCGGCCGGCGCCGTGATTGACGCTGAAGCAAGAGTTTGCGGCACCTTCATCGGCTACCATCACCGCAGACCCGTCGCGCGGATTTCCGGGCAACAAGATCGGATGCCCCGTTTCGGCAAACGGCGTTCCCGCCAACGCGTGGTGACCGCCGGGAAAGGCTCGTGTGGCACCCTTGCGGTGAACCCACGTTGGCACGTTGTCGATGATTTCCCGTCGGGCAATGTTATGGCTGATGAAGTACACCAAATCACCTCTGGTTCCCGGGAGCACTTCCTGGAACGCTTCCAATACGAGGGCGTTGATCAACAAATGGTTCACGGTCGCAAAGTTTGCACCAAGCGCCATGTCATCCAGGTAATGATTCGCCTCGTCTGTTCCCAGCGGCGCGTACACGAGCTGTCGATCACCCGCCGGCAATGGGATACCCCAGCGGCTGAACTTTTCTTGCAGTGCCTTGAATTGTCCCGACGCCAAGTTGTGACCGAAGCCTCGCGATCCACAATGCGAAAGAAAGGCTACCTTTCCGTCACGCAATCCGAACGTCTCGGCGACCGACCGAGATCGATCGTCATCGCCGACTTCGACAACCTCGCATTCCCCGAAGTGATTTCCACCACCGTAGGAACCGAGTTGGGTCATCTTGTCGGCAAAGTTTGTCATGTGTCGTTGGTCGGTCAACCAATCCAATCGCGACGCCAGTGCGTCCTGTGTATCGTCGTGCCCGAGATGAAACGAGTCTTCACAGCGCTGGGCCCAAGCACTCGGGATGCCCAGCTGTTGACAAACTTCTTCGCTGGCACCTTCGATGACCGCCTGCATTCCCAGCGTGCGATTGACGCGTCGACCATTGGTCACGCTGCGCTGTCCCTTGCCGGCGCCGGTGGGGGTTCGCTTGCAGATCGCAGCGATCAATGCGCGACGCGTGGTGCGGTCTTCGATCACGTCGGCCGGTATATCCATTTGCAGCAGGCTCATCGAACACTTGATGTCGACGCCGACCGGTCCCGGATAAATGTGTGTCGGCGACACCATCACGCATCCCACCGGCGCGCCGTACCCACAGTGCGCGTCGGGGTTCAAGATCACGTCGGTCACGCCGGGGGCAGTGCGCGAATTGATCGCCTGTTGGATGCACAGGTCATCAAACGTCGCGCGGATCGCTTCGGTCCCGATGACCTTGATCGGCGCCGTCGTTTCGGTCGGCAGAATTGCGGTGGCTTCACCCGTCGAAATCATCGCTGCGGTCGATGGGGGCGTGGTGGTCGTCGTCATGTTGGCTCCTTGCGTGGAAGGGATCGGCCCCAGTTTGATGCAAAAATGATTGCGGCGATTCAGGACCGTTGATCGCGTCGAAGGAATCCGTAAAGCGATTGCCGTGCCGAACCTGGTCGGATTTCTGTAAGTCGCTTCAGGGTAACGGTTTGCGAAATTGACGGGTTTGCCGGGGCGGCGGTGGAACCGGCGAATTGGCATCGATGATTCTAGTAATCTATAATATTTTATATGAGCAAGAGACGCGTCGTCATCGGATTACTGGGAACGAAACTGGATCACGTTTCCCGGCGCAGGGACCGCTGGAGTCAGTGGCGGCCGACGGTGGCGGTTTGCCAGCAGGTGGATTTGATCGTCGATCGGCTGGAACTGCTCTTTGACCGCAGCAGCACGTCGCTCGCACAGCATGTCGCCGCGGACATCCGGTCCATTTCCCCCGAGACGACGGTCAACGAACATTCGCTGGTCATCGACGACCCTTGGGATTTCGAAGACGTCTACGCCACGCTGTATTCGTTCGCGCGAAACTATCGCTTCGATACGGACGACGAGGAGTACCTGGTCCACATCACCACCGGCAGCCACGTCTCGCAGATTTGCATGTTCCTGTTGACCGAGTCCCGGCACTTTCCCGGAACGCTGCTGCAAACGTCCCCCTCGACGCGACAGCGGGGCCAGTCCGACCCGGCCGGGATGTATCGCATCATTGACTTGGATTTGTCGCGATACGACCAATTGGCCGAACGTTTCCAGCAAGAACATCGCGAGAGTCAATCGTTTTTAAAATCGGGAATCGAAACGCGAGACGAGAGCTTCAACAGGCTGATCGAAAGGATCGAGCACGTTTCGCTGGCCACGGACGCACCGATTCTGCTGGCCGGCCCCACCGGTGCCGGCAAAACGCAGCTTGCCAAACGTATCTTTAAACTCAAACGCTATCGAGATTTGGTCGCCGGCGAATTGGTCGAAGTGAATTGTGCGACGATCCGCGGCGATCAAGCGATGTCGACTCTGTTCGGTCACATCAAGGGCGCCTTTACAGGTGCGACGACCAATCGACCCGGATTGCTGAAAGCCGCACACGGGGGCGTGTTGTTTTTAGATGAGATCGGCGAACTCGGGCTGGACGAACAAGCGATGTTGCTGCGTGCGATCGAGGAGAAACGGTTTCTGCCGGTCGGCTCTGACGTGGCGACGACCAGCGATTTTCAATTGATCGCCGGAACGAATCGAGATTTGCTGGCCGATGTTCGATCGGGGACCTTTCGCGAAGACTTGCTGGCCCGAATCAATCTGTGGACATTTACGTTGCCGGGCCTGGCCGACCGACGCGACGATATCGACCCCAATTTGGATTTCGAACTCAACCGCTTTGCCGAATCGGCGGGGCGCAAGGTCGCGATGAACAGTGAGGCCCGGAAGCGTTTCCTGGATTTCGCATCCGATCCGACAACGGCGTGGCGGGGCAATTTTCGCGATCTGAATGCGGCCGTCACCCGCATGGCGACGCTGGCCAGCGGAGGACGAATCGGTGTCGAATTGGTCGACGAAGAAATTCAGCGACTGCGACAGAATTGGGGTGACTGCGGAGAGGCCGCCGGCCGCGACCAGGAGGTGCTGGAAAGCGTGATCGATCAAACGCGAATTGACGCCATCGATCGATTTGATCGCGTCCAGCTGGCCGAAGTGATCCGCGTTTGTCGCGCGTCGAAGTCGCTGTCGGCCGCCGGAAGAACGCTGTTTCAGGTGTCTCGTCTCGCCAAACAGCGTCCCAACGATGCGGATCGGTTACGGAAATACCTACAAAAGTTTGACCTGAGCTGGGAGCAGGTCCATTCGATTTGATAGCAAACGAATTGAACGCGGGTTTACGCTTGTGACAACAGACCATCACTTCGTAGGATCGGGTCCAAACCTCCGGTGAACGTACGCGCCGGTAGTGACCAGTTTCATCATCTTGACTTCGACACGCATTTGGCCGGCACGGAAGCCATTGCCGATTCGCCCATCATTCCCGCTGACCGATTCCGTCGGCGGGCCGTCGGCGATTGCGCGCCGGCGTCGCTGTGTCGTTGGCGATTTCCGCACGGGAGGCTGTTGGCAATCATCCTGTCGGCGCTGTTGGTGGGTGTCGCGCGATCGAATGCTCAATCTGTCCCAGGCACGACATCCGAAGTCACAGATTCTGGATCGCGGGTCAGTGCCAGCGGCGACACCATCTATCGTTGGCAGATCGAGGATGCGCAAGCTTCGATGTTGGACGGCGATTGCGTGTTGCGTTTCAACGGTCGCGAAATCAGCGCCAAGCGAATCCTGATCGTCTCTGATGGGCCGCGGGGGCGAGTGCGAAACCGATTGGTGATCGAAGGCCGCGTGCTGGCCGACGGCAAATTGGATCCGACGCCTCGAACGGCGACGTGGACGACGGACGACGAGCCCGCAGTCCAGGCACCCAATTACCGCGGGCAGCCGACACAGCGACCGTTTCTGCTTGAATACTTGCCGAATGATTCGATCGAAGGAATCGGAACGCATCACGGCGCCAACGGATCGGTCCGACCGGTCCAGTTCAACGGGCCGGTTCCCGATCCAGGCGTGACCGATATCCCCGCTCCGTCGTTGGTGACCCCGTCTCCCGTGACGCCGATACCGGCCGGACCGACCTTCTCGGGTCCGATTCTTGCAACTCCGCCAAGCTCCGGATTGCCACTTGCGACGGACAGTCCTCCGCCCATTACATTTGACGACGGCGCGACGACCGGCGGGAAGCAGTTCTTTTTTGGCGGCGGATCAAAAAGTCTAAGCATTGATTCGCGTGATTCGACCGGTCCGCCGATGATCAACACGGTCTACAGCCCTGATTCCAGCGAGAGTGTGATCATGGCACGGGGCGGTGTGACGCTAACCGTGCGTGATGTTGCCGCCCAGTTTTCCGACGGCAGTTTCATGAACTTTGGGACGGTGACGATTTCCGCCGAACGTGTTGTCGGCTGGCTGCCGAGTCTGAGGAACATGTTCGATGGCACGTCCGACATCTCGTCTGCCGAGGGCGAACTTTATTTGGAAGGCGACATCGTCTTTCGGCAAGGCGACAATGTGATCTATGCGGATTCGATGTTTTACAACATCACCCGCGAGACCGGGATGGTCTTGGACGCCGAAGCGATCACGACGGTGCCGGAATACCAAGGCGTTGTTCGCTTGAAGGCCGAGGTGTTGCAGCAGGTATCGCGGGGCAACTACCGCGCCTTTGACGCCGCGGTGACCAGCAGCCGAATGGGTGTGCCGAGGTATTGGTTGCAAAGTGAACAGCTGGAGTTCTTTGAACGCACACGAACGGTCATCGACCCGCGTACGGGTTTGTTGGTTGCCGACCGTGATCCATTTGTCCGCAGTAACAACAGCTTCGTCTTCTTGGGCGGAGTCCCGATTTTCTATTGGCCTCAGTTTTCGACCAGTTTAGAACGTCCGGTCTTTTACGTCACGGACATCAAAATCAAGAACGACAGCAGCTTTGGAACACAGGTCCTGCTCGACTGGGACGTGTTCCAATTGTTCGGCATCGACAACGTCCCCAAGGGCGTCGACTGGGAGATTTCAACGGACTACTTGAGTGATCGCGGCCCCGCGTTGGGAACAAACCTGAGCTACGACCTGCCCGGATTGTTCAGCGTTCCGGGACGCGCTCGCGGGCGATTGGATGTGTGGGGAATCAAAGACACGGGGTTTGACCGCTTGGGCTTGGACCGATTGTCCGTCAAGCCCGAGAAAGAGTATCGCGGTCGCGCGCTCCTGCGTCATCGTCAACTGTTGCAAGGCGACTGGGCATTCATCGCGCAATCGGGCTGGATCAGCGATCGAAACTTTCTGGAACAGTACCTGGAAAACGAGTGGGACCAAGACCCCGACCATGTCACGGGGTTGCGGTTGCAAAAGTATCACCACAATCAATTGTTCGACTTGGCGGCAAACGTCCGTGTCAACGATTTCTTTCAAGAGACCGAGAGGCTGCCGGCATTGAACCATTATTTGCTGGGCGGATCCTTTCTCGGCGAGCGTTTGACGTGGCAGATGCATAATCATGCGTCTTACTCGCGGTTGCAAGTTGCCGACGATCCGAAAGATCCTGTTCAAGCGGCCAACCATTTTCCATTGCCCGGCGAAGTCGCCAGCGCAGGCGTGATCGCATCGACGCGTCAAGAGTTGGCGATCAACCTGCCCGTCGGTCCGTTTAATATACGACCGGTCGCTTCGTTCGAAGCATCGCATTACGGCGAAGCTGCCGACGGCGATTCGTTGACGCGTTTACTCGGACAAGGCGGCCTGCAATTGAACCTGCCGATGTTTCGCATCGACCCGACGATTCAAAGCGACCTGCTGAACATGAAAGGTCTGGCGCATAAACTGGACTGGACCGCCGAATACTGGTACGCCGATAGCAACACCAACCTGGATGAATTGCCACTTTACGACCGTTTGGACGATAACGCCCAGGAACAGTTTCGTCGGCGGTTTATCGGCAGCACGTTCGGCGGGACCCTGCCCAGTGAATTCGATCCCAGAACGTATGCGTTTCGGCAGGGAATCCAGAGAAACGTGACAAGCCCCAGCGACGTGATTGCCGACGATCTACAGCAGTTGCGTCTGGGACTCCATCAACGATTCCAAACCAAACGTGGGTTGCCCGGTCGCGAACGAATCGTAGACATCATCCAGTTTGACGTCGACACAATTCTGCTTCCAAAACCCGATCGGGATAACTTCGGCGAAACCGTCGGACCGACCACCTATGATTTTCGGTATCACCTTGGCGACCGCTACTCGGTCTTGAGCGACGGTTACATCGACTTCTTTGACGGCGGGTTGCGCTCGATCAGCGCAGGGCTGAGAACGAGTCGACCGGGCGTTAGCGATACGTACGTCGGATTGTTGTCGCTGGAAGGCCCGATCAGCAGTACCGTACTGCGAACCTCCTACGATTACCGCATGAACGAAAAATGGATCTTTTCCGGTGGAGCGACATACGACTTTGGCAACACCGGCACCGTCGGCCAATCGTATGGTTTGACGCGAATCGGCGAGTCATTGTTGTTGCGAGTCAACGTCAACGTGGATGCAGGACGCGACAACGTGGGCGTCGGATTCTTGATCGAACCAAGATTCTTTGCAAGAAACCTGGGCAGCATCGGCGGCGGGTTGATTCCACCACCCGGCATCGAAGGCCTGGAATGAGACGTCGCATGACGTGATTGATCACACAATCGTGGACCGATCACACGACGACAATGTAGCGGAAGTCGTCAAGACTTTCGTAAATGGCCGGGCACCGCGAAACTCTTGACGAGTTCCGCTTCTGGAGAACCAAGCTGCAACGAACCACTATCCTGGAATCATTCGACTCTAGCGGACGAGGAACAGAATGTTCGCCATTGGGTCTGGGCCGCTGGTCATTCCGATGATCGGCCCGGCTTGACCCTCGGAGAGCGGGGCGAAACTGCGATCGCCAACTTTGTTGATCCAGGCGTCTAAGACGTCTTCGGAATCAATGACGATCGGAATACTTTGACCTTGATGGCGAATCGTGGTTGGATCAGGCGTTCGAACCGATTCGATACTTCGCATCAGTGACGCATCGTCATCGACGGAAACCAGCGAGAATCCAACCCCTTGGATCCCTTCACGGTTGGCGACCAGCAGATTGACCAGGTTGTCCAGTTGCGTCACCGGTGACTCCAGTAAGACGGCTTCGAATGCCGGGTGGTCTTCCGCATTCCCATTTTCGGAATGGGCGACGTTGTTCTTCGTGACGGCACGTGCCAGAGACTCGTCAACCTCCCGCTCGTTGGCAGGAACGATGTTAACGTTGGCGAGTGCTTGATCGAAGGCGCCAATTGCACGCCCGGATTCGGTTTGGTTGATTTCGATCACCATCAACATTCGAAGCGGTCGCGCGGCGACACGCACCGCGTTCGGAGGCAATGTCTCGGGTGATTCGCCGACATTCTTCTGTGGCGATCCGTTTCCGGCGTCGACCAACAGCGGTTCCGATGTCTTTGGCGTCAAGTCCGGCGAGGGAACCATGTCTGTGTCGTTCGATTCGACCAGCACGGAATCGTCCTTTTCGCTTCTGGCGATCATGGTGTCCGGTGTGCTCGACGTCTCGGGTGTCACGATTGGAGCAGACGGGTCTTTTGTGATTCGCGATGGAGCTTGCTCGGGATCCGATTTCGGAAGATTGACAAGAGTGTTTTTGTCGGGCTGATTGTTCGGCGCGAACCCGAATTCTTTGACCATGTACCCGATGAACAGGACGGATGCGGCAAGTCCGGCGACCGTTGCGATCAACCGATGGTTCGTGTGGTTTGATTCGCGTTTCGGGGAGACGTACGATCCGCTGGCGGCGAGCCGCAACGGGTGATCGGGACGTAATTCATCGGCCTGTGCTTGTCGAATCGCCGCTTGGACAATCTGATCGGCAAATCCGTCCGGCAATTTTGGTGTTGTGTAGGCGGCTTCACGCATCAATTCACGCTGCCGCCTGAGTTGTTCCAAATGTTCAGCGATTGCCGGATCATCATTCAGCAATTGCTCGACACGAGCGCGCTCGTCACCGCTGGTCGCACCATCCAGGTGCGCCGAGAGCAGTTCGTCGAGTAATTCGTCTGGTAGGGCCATTGTTGAATTCCGTCGCCGACAGGATCCGAGTCATTTCGGACCCGCCGGGCACAATGATACAGTGGGATGTCGTCACCGAGGGCGGTGTAGAGGTGCACGACCGCCCAAGTGATTGTCTGAGGAGTGCAAATTGTGTTTTTGATTTGCACCCTAATCGGATGAACCGCGGGGGCGAAAGTTCCAAAGATTTCCAAGTTTGAGGGTGCGTTTTGGCAGTGGATATCGCGTTTTACGTGTTTTTTGACCAAAATAAAGGCTTTTTTGGGTCCGATCCCGACCGTCTTTCTGCATTTTTCGACACACAAAAACCTGAGATTACCGCGTGAATCACGACGCGACGCTGGAAAACAATCGCCGAATTTATGACCGGATGGCCGAGTCCGGGGATCGATTGTGCCAACCTGCGACCGAAAATGAGTTGGCGCGTCCGTTGTCCGTCGTCGACCAGGCGGGTTGGTTGGGCGGGTCGATCGCCGGCAAACGCGTGCTGTGCCTGGCCGCCGGAGGTGGCCGCCAAAGTTCGCTTTACGCGGCCGCCGGAGCCGACGTGACCGTCGTCGATCTGAGTGGTTCGATGTTGGAACTTGATCGTCGCGTCGCGGCCGAGCGGGGGTATTCGATGCGATTACTGCAAACGACAATGGAGGATCTGTCGGGACTCGGTGACGCAGAATTTGACATCGTTGTCCATCCCGTCAGTACCTGTTACGTCCCGTCGGTCGCACCAGTCTTCGCGGAGGTCGCCAGGGTGACGCGCCCAGGCGGCTTATACATCAGTCAGCACAAACAGCCAACCAGCTTACAAGCCGGTCATCAACGCTCCAGTCAGGGTTACCCGATCTGTCACGCCTACTATCGCGATACCCCGGTTCCTGCTCCGACATCGACCTCATCTAGTGTCAGGCGACTGCGTGAAAGTGGCGCAATTGAGTTTCTGCACCGCTGGGAAGATCTGGTCGGTGTGATGTGTCGAAGCGGTTTTGTGATCGAGGACTTGATTGAGCCCTTGCACGCAAAGCCCGATGCGGCCGTCAACAGCTTTGCCGACCGCGCGACTTTTATCCCACCGTACGTCAGGATCAAAGCCCGGCGAACCGGATCGGAACAGCCGCTGGTCAAACGATTGATTCTTTAACGGCAACGCATTGCCGTACGACAAATATTAGGGTTAACCGCGATTTGTACGACGGACTTCCAGTCCGTCGAAATCGACACTTGGCGACGGACCGGAAGTCTGTCGTACCCTAAAATCAAAAAATGAAGGACCACTACTGCTAAGACCGTTTGCGACGTCGTCTTTTTAGCAGCACCGCACCGGAGAGAACGACAAGCATCAATGAACCCGGCTCAGGAACCGCCGTGATGTTTGATGTGATGTTCAAGCCCCAGCCGGTAAAAGAGCCCGTGTCGAATTGGGCGTTGTCGCTGATCGACAATGTCCAGTCACCGAGTGTGGATTGCCCACCAAATTCGGTCACCAGCGAGATCGGAATCTCACCATCGGTCGCAGCCCCATAGGTTCCCCCGGGGACCGTCACGTTGGTACCGACGGCGCCCACAGCGGCTCCAAAATCCAAACCGCCGTCGGCAAAGGTATAATCGCCATTCAAATCCGAACCGTCGCCGAATGTGCCCGCGCCAACTCGTACGAACAGGTCGGCCGTTGTCCCATCAGGAGACTGTAAACGTGCGATCAGATCACCAACCCAGGTGTGTGACAATCCGAAAATTGACACCTCGATGTTGCTGATCGTTTCGTCGACGCCCAGCGTAATGGTACTGGTCGTTGCCGTCGTATTGTTGTCGGGAATCGCAAAGCCGGCTCCCGTGTTATCGACGATTGATGCTGACGCATTTGCGGCAATCAGCAAACATAAAAACAAACCAATGGCGCAGCGATCGCTGCGAAGAAAAACCCGGTGCATGATGATTCCCTCGACCCGTGTAGATCTTGCCCACATGAGCAAGTCAGTACCGAACCTTAGGTTTTTCCCTCAAACGTGCGGATTTTTTTTCAACTGATTGCCGGGTTTTCTGTGGCAGTTTGAAAATGAGCTGCGCGATAACTGTCCCACGGGGGGAAGGTTCGCCGCAAAACCGGACGAAGCCGTTTAACGCGAAGAACATGTAACCCGAAGAACAGGGTCCATGGACCAGTCATCGCTCCACTGGAGTGCGCGGGAAAACGGGGAAATCGGTTCAATTGACTCCCGATGACGCGTGCAAGGATGCGGACTGGCGTTTTTCAGACACGCCAAGCCCGGTTCAACTTGAAGAAATCCGACGACACCCCCGTCACCGCTGATTGATATTTTCGATTAATCCATTGACAATGGTATACAAGTCAACCTATCCGAACCGCGTAGCAAGGACTCCACCTACGGGAGAGGCAGATGCTCGTCGGGCATTGTCTCGTCGGGCATTGTGCAAATGACCTGATGGAATGGCCTTGAAACTTGCGGCGAAAGGTGGTCGTCGATCAGTCTCACGGTGGGGCGCTTTTGAAACAAAAAGCGCCCAATAGCGGCGCCGTGGTAACGTTAATTTTGAAGCTGCAGGGGTGCAAGTGTTCGATGACATGGCAATCACAAGTCATCTATGTTGTTGATGACGACGAACGTGCCAGGGAATCTGTCTGTGCCCTTGTCACGTCGATGGGTCTGGAGTCGAAGGCGTTTCCTTCTGCCGAAGAGTTCCTTGACTTCTATGAAAAGGACCAGCCCGGATGTTTGGTCACCGACATTCGCATGCTGGGCATGAGTGGGCTTGAGTTACAGGCAGAGCTAGGGAACATGGGTTCACTTCTTCCGGTCATTGTGCTGACAGCCTTTGCAACGACTCCGGTGACTGTCCAGGCTATCCAACGTGGCGCAGTAACTTTGCTGGACAAACCGTATTTGGAAGATGACTTGTGGAATGCGATCCGCAAAGCCCTCGCGCAAGATGCCAGAAAGCGAGTCGAGGCCGCACACCGTCAAGCCATTCGCGACAGAATCAATGGTCTTACGCCGTCTGAGCGGAAGGTGCTGCATTACGTTGTCTCAGGTAAGCCGAACAAAGTGATTGCCAATCGAATGGATGTGAGTGTCCGCACGATTGAAAATCGGCGCAGCGAAATCTATACGAAACTGGGGGCCGGCTCAGTCGTCGACTTGGTTCGAATGGTAATCGAAGCGGATATGTTGGACGAAACATAGGACGGATCCGGCACTTTTTCCTGGCCGTTTGATCCATTGCCGCGTTGGAGCGTGTCCAGCGCTGGATGGTTGACGTAGATCTCGCTCGGCTAATGCACAGGCGGGTCGGTACATGGTCTTGCGGTTTGCCACATCGCTTTGCGGATTCCTCTCTACGGTGGGGGCGATCACTTTGCAACAATCCCGCCTCGATCGAGACACTGGCGTTTACGTCAACCGGTGTCGCGTTCGGAAACCATGCAATCAGGCGGTGATGCGACCACATTTTCTTGTACGTGAGGCAGGTACGGAAATAAAGGTCACATCAACCATCAGCTTCGGACGACAAGATGGGTTTTGCGGTCCATTTGTCGGCGACAGTGAATGCGGGTTCGGGGCAAGAATCCGTTACGAGAGTCATTCGCTCGCCGGCAAAGGCCGCATTCCCATTCTTGCCGATCCCTCGTCCCGCGCAGCACGCTCTTTCTTTCTGTGGGCGGGGCCGAGTGGGCAGATTTTGGTCGATTTTCGCCAATAAATCGTCGGCCCGAGTCACTCGCGATCCCACGGCGCAAGAAGCTTTAGTAAAACGTAGGATGATTGTCCGATTCCATTTCCCAATCATTTAAAAAGGCTTCTCATGTCCGACTCGTCTCACGAACCTTCTGACAGCTCGTCAGATCAATGGCCAGCCAAAGACTCCAGCGGCGGCACGCGCCGTTTAGTTTTGTTCGCGCTGTTGGGGTTAATGGTTGTTGCCCTGGCCTACGATTACTTGGTCGCGCGACCAGCGGTTAACGCAGCGTACGACAAAATCACGGACGAAAGTATTGCGGTCAACAAGCAGGGAGTGGGCTTTCTGTCCAACTTGAAAGTACGCGAACTGCTGGGTAAGGAGCCGACCGAAACGTTTACCGATGGTGGCGACACCGTCGAGGTTTTTCATTGGGCCGGCGGTTTGATTGTCAAGCCACACAAATTGTATGCCGTCTACAAAAAAAACGGTGATGACAAACTGTTCTACCGGCACTCGAAATTTGTGTACGAAGCCTCCAGCGTCGTTACCCCGGATCGTCCGCTCATTCCGGCTCCGGAACCTGGCGAAGGGAACATCGAAGACGAATTGTATGAAGCCGAGATGGCTGGCGGTGGCGATGGCGGCGGACAAGGCGGTGGCGGCGGACAAGGCGGTGGTGGCGGACGACCTGGTGGCGGTGGCGGGCGTCCTCGTGGCGGGCAAGGTGGCGGGCAAGGTGCTGCTGGAACCGATTCGTCTGCCTTCGCTCCCCCGTCGGCTCGTCCTGCTGATTCGGGGGCCGCTGAGTCGGGCGCTGGAGAGTCGGACGCTGGAGAGACCTCCGAAGCTGAGTCTGCCACTACCGAGAAACCGGCGCGTCCTGAATCAGAATCTGAAGGCGGTGAGTGATTGAGATGCCAAGTTCGTCGCGACGATCGTTTTTCTATGTAACCGGACTCGCCGCGTCGTGCCTACTTGGGTTCTTTCTCGGTCGATCCTACGACGGCAACTTCGCCCGACCTCGCGTGGGCGAAGTCGCCTCGGCCGTTCCATCTGCAGGACAGTCGGTTGGTGCGACGCAGTCGCGCCGACCGCTGATTGGTATTTCGAGCTTGACCGATGACCACTACGTGCGCGCGGTGCGCGAGTCGGGTGGGATTCCCGTTGTGCTGCCCAACACCGATGGCAGCGTGAATCGCGTCGATGAATACATCGCGTTACTTGACGGATTGTTGATGCCCGGTGGAGCTGACATCCCGCCCGCCGAATATGGCGAAGAGC
>JAGQPO010001061.1 GCA_020426665.1 Planctomycetales bacterium | reverse complement strand
GCCCCGCGTTTCGAACAGCTAAACCGAGAATTTGAGGAGGCGACCCGAGACGTTCATCGCAAAGACATTCCGTTTCATCGCGCTCTTGCGCAACGCGATCTCCATCCATTGTTGATGTCGTCGCCATTCATGAATCGAGCGTTCAACAAGCCCTTGGGATACGCCGGCGACTACCAAATGGTCAGCATGATGCTGGGCGACCCTTGGCAAGGGAACAATACTTTTGCAAAGATCGTTAACGCGTCAGCGTTGCGGCACGATGCGCCGGCGGCCCATCGAAATCGGATCGATCTATTGCAGCAAGCACTGACCGAAGTTTCCGTTCGAACGCTGTCCACTTACGAGCATCATGCCCCGGTTCCCGACGGCACGAACCGTGGCGGAATGTCCGCCGATGGCGAAAATCGACGCGTCAAGGTACTGAACATCGGCTGTGGGCCAGCCGAGGAGATTTTGCGATTTGCGCATCACGAGTCGGTTTCCGCCTTCGTCGATTTCCGTTTAATCGATTTTAATGCAGAGACGCTCGATTATGTCCGCATCAATCTGGTTCCAACACTTCAACGCATCCGTCCCGAGCTGGGAATCGAAACTGAACAGCGAAGTGTCCACGAAATCCTAAAGATGTCTCAGGAGAAAGGTCACGAATCGGAGTTTTCCACCGGTTTCGATTTGGTCTATTGCGCCGGACTGTTCGACTACTTTCGTGACGCCACCTGCAGCTTTTTGTTGGAGCTGTTTTATACATGGATCAATCCCGGTGGAACCGTTTTGGTGTCGAACGTCACTCCGGCACATTCATCGATCGCGATGATGGGGATGGTACTGGATTGGAACCTGGAATTGCGAAGCCGGGAATCTTTGATGTCTTTAGTGCCTCGCCTGGGGCACCAAAAAAGTTACGTTGACCAAACGGGTGTCAACGCCTTCCTGGAAATTCGGAAGCCTCGCGAATGAGTGCCGAAGGAATCCAACGACGCGACTACGGACGCGCCGATGACAACCTGGATTTTACCGACCAGGAACATGCGCACCGATACCGGTGGGCCGCATTCGGTTTGGCCCTCGGCGTCATCCTGATGCCGCTGGGCGGGATACTGGATTGGACCATCTATCCTGAACAGTTCGTTCCGCTGATGACAAGCCGGCTATTCGTGACTGCTTTATTGGCGGTCGGTTTGATGACCCGCAAAATCTGGTCCTCTGGTAAAGCATTCGAGCCAGTTAGCTTTACGTTAATCTTGCTTCCCGGATTGTTTATCTGTTGGATGATGTATCTGACCGACGGCAGCCAATCAAGGTACTATTTCGGGCTGATCTTATTGATGATCTTGTTGAATTTGCTCGGATTCCGAGCGACCGAGGCGGCGGCGTTCTGCGGGGCGCTGATCATTGCATATGCCGTCGCCGTTCTTGCGTCGGACGGATTTTCAATTTCCAAAGGCGGCGAAGCAATACAAGGTTTCTTTTTCCTGTCCATTTGCTCTACGGCCTGCGTTTCGGTTTGTTACACGTATCGCAAAAGTCGATTCGAAGCCTTCTGCCTGAATCGCGATCTGGCCGCCGAGGAGGAACGGCGGCGCCGTTCGATCATCCGTTTGCGAGACACCGAGCACCGACTGGTACACAGTGAAAAGATGCGTGCTATCGCCGGAGTCGCAGCAGGGCTCCTTCACGAAATCAATAATCCCGTCAACTTCTCGTTGATGGCGATCAAAGTTTTAAAACGAAAACTGCCGGCCGATGCGGAGGGTGCGGAAATGTTGGGAGACATCGAGGCAGGTGTCACACGAATTGGTGATATCATCACCGACCTACAGTCGTTCGCCCATCCAGATCAATTCTCGGTTCAAAAACCGTTTGTACTGCGAGAAGCAATCGACACGTCGATTCGTTTTTTAACCCACGAACTTCCCGACGGTCGTGTCGAAATCGATGAATCCGATTCAATTGATGAAACGGTGTTGGGAGCCCAAAGCCAGATTGTTCAAGTTTTGTTGAACGTTATTTTAAATGCCGAAAAAGCAATCCGGGCAACGGGATCGTCATCAAATGGAACTGCAATTGGTGACAAACAAATCATCATTCGTGCCGTCCCAATCCGCGACCGACTCGCCATTTCAATCTCCGATTCCGGAGTCGGAATGGATGAAGCTCAGCTTCAAATGGTGAAACAGCCTTTTTTTACCACCCGTAGCGGCGAGGGGTTGGGGCTGGGACTAGGGATTTGCGAGACGATTGTCCAGAGTCATGGCGGCACAATTGAAATTACAAGCCAGCTCGGTGTCGGGACTACGGTAACATTTGATCTTCCCCTGGCCGACAATCAACCAACGCATGTTGCCCAAAGCAACGTTTCCCGAAAAGCAGAAACGTGATCGCGATTATTCGTTTCGACGATCAAATGCGACCGGTCCCTTTGTTAATTTAGAATCCCCTGCAAGAGACTATCCCCGATGCTTCCAAACGACGGAAAAGAAATCCTGTACGTCGATGACGAAGAAACTGCGTTGAAGTATTTCGGGCAGTTATTTGGCGACACATTTCGCATCACGACCATTTCCTCCGGTGAAGACGCGTGGACCTATATCCAGAACAACCCAGAACGGATCGCGGTGTTGGTTACCGACCAACGCATGGGCAAGGTCAGCGGCGTCGAACTGATGGAGCGGGCGCGTAATCGGTACCCCAACATTGTTCGAATATTGATCACGGCGTTTACTCAATTGGACTATGCGGTGCGGTCGGTCAATGAAGGCGGCGCGTTTCGGTACTTGACCAAACCCATTAAAGAGGAAGAAATGGTGGGGACATTGATGCGTGCCTGCGACTTCCACTCCTTGACTTCCGATCGCGACCGGTTGCTGAAAGAAAAATTAAGTGTCTTACACCGATTGGTCGTCATGGACCGCGTTCGCGGGCTGGTCGTGGCGATGTCGGCGATGAACGGGCGCATACGAGGCGCATGGGATGCCCTGGCCAGTTACATGGAACAATCCCCGATCAATCAGCGTCTGCGAGTGCAAATGGAAGATATCGCTGAGTTGAATCTGCTGGCGGTTGCCAAACGAGAGTCGCAGCAAATGATCGAGACGATCAATATGTTGCTCCGCGATTCGGTTAGCAAATCCAGCGGGGATCGACCCGGTGTCGACGTCTGCGGCATCGTGCACCAAGTTGCTGGTGCTATAAAACCAGAATTGTTGGAGGACGATCTGGATTTGAATGTGCGGGCCGGCACAGAGTGCCAGATTGAATCCGACGCGGGGATGTTGCAGCATTTGATCGAAATCCTGATCCGTCGTTTGGCTGATGTCCAGGATCAACCATCAAAGTTGGACGTGATTGTGACCGGTGGAGAATCGACCGTCGTCATCGAGGTTCGTGGATTTTTCCGTCCGCTCAGCGACGATCAGTTCGCGTCTTTGTTTGCCGCCGCAATACCCATTCGCAAATGGCCGATCGGCCTGGATATGGATTTGTTGTGCGCATTCTTGATCGTTCATCACCTTGGCGGGCGAATGCGAATCGAGGCCGAACCGCCGTCCGGGCCGGGGTTCCACGTAACGCTACCGATTCAGATTCCCGAAACCTTGAAGCAGGAAGCGTACGCCGTCATAACCCCCGACCGTTTCGATACGATTTATGAGTCATTGAAAGTTTGGGAAGAAGAACTCAGTGAACAGGAATGAGGACCAAAGCCGGACTGTGATGCTTTTATCGCGGCCAACAAGATAGCATCAACGTGCTAACGGACCTGAGCAGGATGATCAAAAAGCCTTACTCGTATGATGCGTTAGGGCAAACGCTTGGGCCAGATCTATTTTTCGCCGAAGTCGATGATCGCTTCGCGATCTTACGCTTTGATCGCGGAGCGAT
>JAGQPO010001060.1 GCA_020426665.1 Planctomycetales bacterium | reverse complement strand
GTTCATGTTTAGGTAAAAATCATCGCTGAACATTCCGTAACCATTCATCCGTCGCAGACTCCTGAACTTGATTCAATTACCGATCGGATGACCGGGTAAATCTAAATGGGAAAATAAACCGGCGGCCAATGCTATTTGGCAAAGATCACCACGTCGTCAAACGCGTTCAGGTCATCAAACGATCCGATACCGATTCGACCTTTAGAGAAAGTTTTGTCGGTCACTTGCATGTGGGGTTTCTGCATGTCGTCAAAGTAGATGGCGATCAACCCAGAGTCGGAGTTTCGAACGAGTTTGACATCGTGCCATTTGTCGTCCCATTCGGTCAGTTTCTCGTTCTTCGTCAACGCCAACCGAGGGGCATCGTTGACGATCATGATTTGCCCGCTGTGCGGGTCGGGGCGGGCGCCCAAATGAACGTAGTAGAAATGCCGGTCGTCGACATAATTGAAAAAGACACAACAATCACGATGGTTTCCCGTGTCCAGTGTACTCTTGACGCGGAATGTGATTTCGAAACTGCTTAATTCCAGCCCTTTGATCAAAGCCACATGTAGCGGGCTGCGGACCGGAGGCGAATACTCGCTCGCGCGTTCTGTGATTTCGATAGCTTTCGATCCATCGTGATCCGAGTGCTTCCACGTTTTCGGGTCCAGCATCTCCCAGTGATCCGTTGAAGTCTCGAAATCGTCCGCAAAGACGGGTTTGTCAGCGTAGACCGAGCTCCCGCCAAGCGAAAAAAGTACGGTGCCCAGAAAACCAAAAGCAACGATCACGCAGCATTTTAGCCCGCGCGACGGAAAAGTGGGCCGTTTGCGGGTGATCATCAATGGGGCGCTCGTCGGATGAATAGGAGCAAAATCAGCATCAAAAAGGGGCATCGCGGAGTATAGACCACCCAGCTTTGCACCGCCATCGGCTGTCAGTCCCGAGTCACCGTCCGGCGATCGTCATTTGCCAAAAAATGCGTATACTTTCGGCTCGATTTGACTTCTCTCACGGATCGCCCCATGAACGAAACCGCCACGGATTACCAATCGCTGCTGTCTCGGTTCGGTCTGAGTGAATTTCGGCCTGGCCAGCGAGACGTGATCGAGGAAGTGGCCCGCGGCAAAGACGTCATGTGTGTGATGCCGACCGGCGGGGGGAAAAGCCTTTGCTATCAGCTGCCCTGCCTGGCTCGCCCTGGAATCACGATCGTCGTTTCACCACTGATCGCGTTGATGAAAGACCAGGTTGACACGCTTCGTCAACTTGGCATCGATGCTAAATTGATCAATTCGACTCTCAGTCTTCGTGAGCAAGAAGACGTGATGGAGTCGATGATCCGCGGCGAGTTGAAGATCGTGTATGTCGCGCCCGAACGACTTCGCAACGGCCGTTTTCTTGAGACCTTGGGGCAATGTAACGTCTCGCTGTTGGCCGTCGATGAAGCTCACTGCGTCAGCGAATGGGGGCACGATTTCCGTCCGGATTATTCCCGACTCGGAAAAGTTCGTAAAGAATACTTGGGTGGTTTGCAAACCATCGCGTTGACAGCGACCGCAACGCCAATGGTTCGCGATGACGTCTGCAGTTTATTGGAGCTAAAGAATCCCAGTGTTTTCGTAACCGGATTTGCACGAACGAATCTGCATTTCGGTGTTTCGCAAAGTAAGACGGACGTTGAGAAAGAAGACCAGTTGACGGCGTTCGTCAAAAAGCAGGAAGGTGCTGGAATCATTTATGCTGCGACACGCAAGACGTGTGAAGCGATCGGAGAATGGTTGCCAGAGAAGACCCGGCGGCCGATCGGTGTCTATCACGGCGGCATGGAATCGGAACAGCGCCGTATTGTTCAAGAGAAATTCATGGACGGGCGATTGGCTGCGATCGTCGCGACGAACGCGTTCGGAATGGGAATCGACAAGTCCGACATTCGATACGTCGCCCACTACAACATGCCTGGGACTTTGGAAGCGTATTATCAGGAGGCCGGGCGAGCGGGCCGAGATGGGAAGGAAAGTGATTGCCAACTTTTCTTTTCATACCAAGATCGTTACATCCAAGAGTTTTTCATTGAAAACAGGTACCCATCCAAGGAAGTCGTAAAAAAAGTTTACCAGTATTTGCTGGACCGACCCGAAGACCCCATCGAATTGACGCTCGATCAGTTGCGTGAAGCAATCGGAACGGACAGCTCCGAAGCGATCGGTACATCACAAACGCTGTTGGCAAAGGCCGGAGTGTTGCGACGATTAGACAGCAGCCAGAACCAAATGCTGGTCCGAATCGACAGCGACGCGCCGACGATGCTGGATTTTTTACCCAAGGAAGCGAAATTAAGACGACGTGTGATGACGGCGATTGAACAGGTCGTCGGCCGACGGCGTTATGACGACGTGTTTGTCCGCCCGAATCGCTTGATGGAACTGGCGAATGTTGACCGTGACCAACTGATGAGGACGCTGCGTGAACTCGGCCGATTGAACGCGTTCGATTATGTTCCGCCGTTTCGAGGTCGCGCCGTCCACTTTGTCAAACGTGACATCCTGTTTGAAAATCTTGAAATTGATTTCGATGAACTGGCGCGACGCAAGGCAGCCGAATATGAAAAATTAGAAGCCGTCATCGGGTTCGCCCGTACCGGCGGCTGCCGACAACGAGTCATTCTGGATTACTTTGGCGACCCCGAAAGCAAAAACTGTGCAAAATGCGATCGCTGCGTCACGAATAACGAAGCCGGGTCGTCTTTGGGCCAGTTTACCGACGGTTTGACAGATGCCGACACCAACGCGTTGGTCTGCGGAGTTCGGGTGATCTTGAGCGGAGTGACTCGGATGCACGGACGATTCGGAAAGAATCTGGTGGCGCAAATGTTGTGTGGTTCCCAAAACAAACGCATCAGTCAATGGAAACTGCAACGTCTAAGCACCTACGGAATGCTGTCGGCAATGAAGCAATCGCAATTGTGCAAAGTCATCGACGCGATGATCGAGCATGGGATGATCGAACAACGCGAAGTGGATCAGAGGCGACCGACGATCGATATCAGTGAATTCGGCAAGTCCGTCATGCATCTGAAATCGCCCATCCCGGCTTCCTTTACGCTCGGAAAGGCTTTGGCCAGATCCTTGGCCGCTGCGGCCAGACACATCGAATCATCGGATGTCGCGAAGTCCGACGCCGATGCGCACGGATCCCGCACCGACACTGCGACGGAGAATACGCCACACGATGGGGATGAACGTCGCTCCAATGGCAATGACATCGACGAAAATGAAGTGCTTCGCAGCACCGATGACGATCCGGAGACCGTTTTCGGGGGTGCGGAAACGGCGATCGAAATCACGTTGGATGATCTAACCAGCCCAGAAAAAAAACTGACACGGGAAATCGGCGAGGCACTCAAACGGTGGCGTCGACGGGCGTCCGCCGCGCTGGGAATTCCCGCCTATCGGGTTCTGACAAATTCCACCATCGATCGCCTGGCCGAATTCCGCC
>JAGQPO010001059.1 GCA_020426665.1 Planctomycetales bacterium | reverse complement strand
GGCGTCAGGATTTCCGACCACGGAGTGTTCGGCGACATTTCCCGAGCCGGTGATTCGGCAGCGGGTGTCGACCGCGAGCAACAACAACATCAACTCGATTCGTTCAGAGTTGATTCGTCCCGATGATCATTGGCTCGGTCTGTTCGAACAGGCGATCGAGTTGGTGGCCGAAATCGTGCTAGAAGCAGATGCAAAGAAAAACCGTCAGTCAACGTCTACGTTCGCTGTGTGACGGTTTGTTGATTAGGAAGTGAACGAAAGAGTGGAGTGTTTTGTTGTTAGCGCGCGTTTGCTAACAACCAAACATCAGCTCCTGCTGGACAAGCCAGCAGGGGACCAGGTGCTGCGCCCACGCCCCATGTCGGCTCGTCCGACATGGTCGCAAGTTTTGCGATTAGCAAACGCGGTTCACGAAAATCGGCTTGAAGGCCATTTTCTAATTGACATCCCGGTCTTCGTTGAAGTTGCCGATCGCTGCCTCGACGCAGTTGATACTTTTCAGAGGCCGCTCGGCATGGGAAAGAACGGTTTCCGTCATCGAATGGATTTCTGGGGGGCAAACCACATCATAGCCCGTACAATTGCGGTAACCGGATCTTGTGACCACGTTGTCTTAATTTGCGCAGGCGGACCGCAAAGGGGCGAATCCGCACCTCGCCATGTTGATGGTTGACGGAGGCGGCGACGATCAGAACTAATATACGCGTTTTCAATGCGTTCCCCGCTGTGCAAATGCACCCCCATCCGGCGCGTTCTGAACGGCAAACATAAAGCCGTTCCTTGATCCCGGATCAACATTGACTCTCTCGATGAGAAACCATCCTATGGCTTCGGCAAAGTCCTCGTCCAGAAAATCGCGTCGCGTTGTTTCATCCGACAGCGACTCGCTAGACATTCTGGAAATCGTCAGCCGCCAGCGGTGGCTGATCGGTTTTCTGTCCGTCGTGGGACTTGTCGCCGGCGTTGCCTATGCCATGAACGCGCCGGTTTGGTATCGGTCGCAAGCCAAATTGCTGATCGCCGAACGGACCGCCGGACTTGGCAGCGGAGGCGGGGCCGGCACCGGTACGGGGATCGTTGAAGAGGACACTCTTGCGAACCACATGGAATTGATCGCCAGCCGGATGATCGTCGGCCAGGCCCTGGAAGCCAACGGATTGATGGAGTTGGAATCGATCACGCCCCACGTGACTGAAAGCGAAGACGCGATTGACTACGTCATCGAGCATTTAGACATCGTCAAAGGAGGCAGTGGATCGGCCAAGGCGGCCCGCAGCTTGAATATCTCACTGACTCACACCGACCCCGAAGACGCCCGGTTGGTCTTGACCGCCGTCATGAAGGAGTACGAAAAATTTATCGTCGCCCAAGTTGAACAGGTGATGGGGCGCGCCAACGAATTGGTGAATGAAGCCAAGAGTGATGTCGAGTCGGCTCTGGCACGGGCTGAACAAGAGCAGTTGACCGCGCGCCAAGAAGCTCCGCTGTTCTTTCAAGGCGAAGGTAGCAGCAACGTTTATCAGGATCGCTTCCGCCGCCTTCAGGATGAAATGCTGGATTTGGACATCCAGGAATCGACGCTTCGCACTCGGCTGGAACGTGTCGTTTCGGTCCTCAGTGAAATGGAGGGGTCGACCGATCCGATCGATAACCTGGACAAATTGGCCCTGATCGACAGTGAATCATTGGAACGACTGGGGCTATTCGCCGGACTGCAAATGAACTCCGCCAACACCGCCGAGTTCCGCGCCGCCATGCCTGCTAAGGCCGAAGAAGCAAGAACGCAGTTCACTCACCTGTTGACCCTAAGCAGCGAAAAACAAAGACTCAACGCGATCTTCGGACCCGGTCACCCAAAGGTCCAGGAGATCGAAAACGAAATCACCCTTGTGAAACAGTTTTTGCAGGACAACGAAAGTTTAAGCAACCCGGACGGTCTGTTCACAGACACCACGTTGACACCGGAAGGATTGCTGAAGGCCTACACCGGATTCCTGCAACACGACTTGGCCGCCTTGACGGAACGACGAAAAGAGTTGCTGTATCTGTCGAGCGACGCAGAGAAAAAGGCGAAAGAGTTGATCGAATACGAGCTTCGTGACCTGGTGCTACAAAAGAACATCGAACGACAAGAAGCTTTGTTTGACGGGATCGTTAGCCAGTTGCGAGAACTGGACACGGCGAGCAGTTTAAGCGGTTACCTGTACGAGTTTTTGGAGGTTCCACGACTCGGCCAGCACACGTGGCCCAAGTTGCCGTTGTGTGCCGCAGCGGGATTGTTGCTGGGGATCTGCAGTGGACTCGCCTTTGCGTTCGGGTCGGATGTGCGAGACGGCCGCTTCCGCTCGGCCGCCGAACTGGACGAAACCATCGGCCTGGCAAACATGGGCCGCGTCGGGAAAATGATGTCGATCGATCGCGGCGTACAAGGATTGATCTCCGCCGAATTGTCCCCCGATGCCGAAGCGTTCCGATTGGGACGGACAATGATGCTGGTCGATATCAAATCCGGAAACCTGAAAACGATCGGATTCACGAGCCCGATGCAGGGTGACGGCAAGTCAACCATCATGTCAAACTTCGCAGTCTCGTTCGCCCAGGTCGATCTACGCGTCCTGGTTGTCGACGCCGACCTGCGCCGTCCATCGGTGCATCGCTATTTTAGCGTCCCCAAAGCAGTCGGGCTTTGCGATATTTTGGAAGCCACGGCAACCATCGAAGATGCCATCAAGCCGACGTCGATCGAAAACGTCTCGGTGATCACCGCCGGGTCGAACACAAAGGTTCCTGCGGAATTGCTGCAATCCGAACGGCTGGACGAGGTTTTGGAAGAACTGAAAAATGACTACGACGTCATCTTGTTAGACCTACCGCCTGTGTTGGCGGTCTCCGATCCTGTCGTCGTGTTACCGCGGTTGGACGGAAGCATTCTGGTTGTTCGCGTTTCACGAGCTCGACGCGACGAAGTGCTGAACACGATGCGTCGCATCAAAGAATCCGGCGGCAACTTTGTCGGTTGGATGCTGAACGCATTCGGTGCCGGTGCCAAGTTCGATGGAGCCGGTGGATACAGCGGTTACTATGAGAGTGACTACACCCGATCCAACCCGCGCAACGGACGCACCGTTAACGGCAAGGCCAAAGCAAAGGCTGCACGTGAGTCGGCAAAACACAAGCCCGAATGACCCAGCGGCCGGCCACCGTAAACGGCCACGAAGACATCGTCGTGGATCGTTCCGCGATCCAACGTTTTGATCGCGGAGCGATCAA
>JAGQPO010001058.1 GCA_020426665.1 Planctomycetales bacterium | reverse complement strand
TGGGAGTCTTCTATGAAGCCAGGCAACGGTCGCTCGGCAAACGCGTTGCGGTAAAAGTCTTGCCACACGCAGCGATGTTGGACAAGCGTGTCGTCAAACGGTTTCAAACCGAAGCCTGGGCGGCGGCTCAACTTCAACACCGCAACATCGTCCCGGTCTACCAAGTCGGTAACGAGCGGGGAATCTATTTCTATGCGATGCAATTGATCGACGGCATCGATCTGAACCAGCTTTACAATTCGCTGAAAAAGGTAACGAAGCTTGGTAAGCCGACAGGCCCGATCCGGGCTGATTCGCGGTCGGCCGCCAAACGTGATTCGACGTTGCGGGCGGATCATTCGCGAAAGGACACGCTGTCATCGCAGCAGTTGATCCATTTAGTAGAAAAAAATGGTTCGACTTCGGTACCGGAATTCTTCAACGCCTTCATCAGGATTGGCATTCAAGTCGCCGATGCCCTTCACTACGCCCATGAAATGGGGATCGTTCATCGCGACGTCAAACCGTCCAACCTGCTTCTCGATTCCGACGGCGACACTTGGGTGTCCGACTTTGGTTTGGCCCAGATTGAAAACAATACCGGTTTGACTGCGACCAACGCGATGGTCGGCACGCTTCGTTACATGAGTCCCGAACAGGTGCTTGGGAAACGCGTCGGGGTCGATCATCGGACCGATATTTATTCACTTGGTGTAACGCTCTACGAACTGCTAACGCTGCAACGCGCCTTTGGGGGTGATCGGCGTGAAGAGATCATTCGCAAGATCACTTTTGTCGATCCGATCGCGCCGCGGAAAATCAATCGCCGAATCCCGGTCGAACTCGATACGATCGTGATGAAGTCGATTTCCAAGAACCCTGCGGATCGCTACCAGACGGCAGCTGAATTGGCTGACGATTTGCGACGATTCCGCGACGACGAGCCGATCAAGGGACGTAAGCCGAGTGCTTTCCAACGTCTGACACGTTGGTCGGCCCGGCATCGATCATTGGTCGCGTCGGTGGGTTCGTTGATGATGGTCACGTTCGTTGCGTCAATCTTGATTGCTGTCATCACGTGGCAACTGTATGCCGTGACGGCCGCGGCGTTGCATACCGAACAGGAACGGCTGGAGGAAGTCGAACGACTTTATCGACAAAGCGAAGGATTGCGGTTGGCGGCAAATTCTGCGATCCAGCTGGAGCGATACCCCACGCGGTCGTTGTTGTTGGGGATTGAGGCGGCCAAACAGTTCCCGAGTCGTGGTACGAACGACGCGATGATGGATGCGATTGACTCCAATCACGAATTGCACACTCTGCAGGGACACGACCATCCGGTTGGACATGTCGCGTTCAACGTTGATGGTACCAAGTTGATCAGCACGTCGACAAACGCAAGATTCGATCAAGGTCCCGATGCGGCGATGATCTGGGACACGCGTTCCGGAGCGTTGCTGGGTCAATTAATCGACACCAAAACGATCACCTCCGCCGTGTTCAGTCCCGACAAGTTCAGGCTGTTGACGGTTTCGAGTCCGGAACCGCGAACGGTCGCCGGCGAGGCGGCCGCAGTCTCTGCCGGAATTCGCTGTTGTCTTTGGGACACTTTGAATCTGACGCGATTGGTCAGCTTTGACGATGCCATTGCAATGGCTGCCCATGTGTCCGCGTTTGATCCCGTCGGACGTCGTCTCGTACTCCCGTCGATCGGTCACACGGCAACGATTTATGACTGCGTCGCCGGACACAAGTTGATCGAATTAAAAGGTCACACCAAACGTGTGGTCCACGCCGCGTACAGTCCCCAGGGCGACCGAGTGGTCACGGCGTCCGATGACAACACCGTTTGCCTGTGGAACGCCGAGACAGGCACGCGTCTCTACGAATTCGATTTGTGGCGCAGACGCGACCCGGTCGGCGAGCGTTGCGCTATCGATTCCGTCTCCTTCAGTTCCGATGGAAGGCAACTGGCGACGGGTTCCAGACAATTCGGAGTCCATCTGTGGGATCTCGCGACAGGGGAGCGAATCAATCAACAGCACGTCGACGGAAATGCGGTGATGCATTGGCACGACGCACCCCAGTTGCTGACCTATGTTCAATACGGTGATGAATTGGTGTTCCGCAATCCGGCCAACGGGAACGTGGTGCGCAGCATTCGTCCCTCTGGTGGAATTGTGCGACAAACGGAAATCAGTCCCAGCGGTCAATGGCTTGTGACAAGCCACTCACCGGACGCCACGACGGCGTCGATCTGGGACGTTTCTCGCGGTGCGGTTCATGCCACATTGAACGGACACCTTTCCCAGATCCATGACGTCGCGTTCAGCCCCAATTCCGATCTGGTTGCCACTGCATCGTCCGACAAGACGGTCCGGATTTGGCATCTGGACAATGGCAAGGATCGGATGACGTATTCGACGCCAACGTGGTACAACGACCCTCGTGCCGTTGCCAGTCCGGATGGAAAACAATTGGCGGTGATCGCCAGCGGAGATTCAATCGCCGGCCAAATCCAGTCGGTTGATGATCCCAATCAATCGACGGAGATCAACGCGCGTCTGTCAATGACCAACGGGACGTCCACGAGATTTGTTGCCACCTACAACGATGAATTGACGATCCACTCCGTTGCCGACGGGAAAGCGATTCGTTCGATCACGACCCCCAACGGCGCCTTCCGTCTTGCAGCAATCAGTCGCGATGGCGATCGCGTGGCGGCAACTGTGGCCGAAACCGTCCTGCTGTGGTTTCCCGACGACGACCGCCAAATCATGATCGATGAACAGTCGGAAACGATCTTTGATCTTGAAATCAGCCCAAACGGTAAACGGCTTGCCGCTGGATGTGCCGATGGCTTTGTCCGAATTTGGGACATCGATTCGGGTGATCAACTGGCGCAACTTCAATGCGATGCCAGCGTATTGGATGTTGTCTTTAATTCGGATGGAACCAAGTTGGCTGCGGCAACCGATCAAGACCGGGGATTATTATGGGATCTTCAATCGTTCGAAAAACTTGTGACCGCGGAATCAACAGGTTCGACGTTCGATCACATCTTGTTCGGTTTCGACGACCGGCAATTGGTCACGTATCAGTCGAGTGATTCCGACGCTGTACACGTTTGGGACGCACCGACCGGGAAACAAGAAGACATGGTCGATGTTCCCGGTGACGTGCATGTGTCGGTTAGCCCGATCAATAGCGAGGTCCTGGTGACGTCGTCGGATCAAGGTGCCTTCGTTTGGCAATACGAACAAAACACGCGTCTGCCGTTGACCGATCAACCGACGGCCTGTGGCGAATACACCATGGACGGTTCGGAAATCGTGATCGGTTCTTCGGTTCCGTTTCTTGTTCAACCCTGGCAACAAACCGAACCGCCACAAAAGCAAGCATCGTCAGTCGTGCAACGTTGGAAACGCAGCGACCTTTCGCTGGCGCACTCCGTCGAGTATTCGACCGGCAAAATCCTGGAAATCTTCATCAGCCGCGACGGTCGGACGCATGTAAACGCCACGCGATTGGCAGGGATCGTCAATTACGACGTGTCCAGTCACAAGGTCATCACCTCGATTCCGGGACACGCATCACAAATTACGGATTGTCGATTCACATCCGATTCCCAACGTTTAATCACTGCATCTTGGGATCGAACCATTTCGGTATGGAATCCCGCCAACGGTCTGCGGATTCAATCGCTCGTCGGACATCAATCGGCGATCAACTGTATTGCATTGACCAAAGACGATCGGCGACTGGTCTCCGGTGCGGCCGACGGCGGGTGCATCCTGTGGGACATCGAATCCGGTCAACCAGAGCAAACGATTGAATTGACCAAAACAGGGCTCCGTCATCTCCAATTCAGTCCCTCCGGCAATCAGATCATTGCGATCACAATCGATCACACGTTATTGATCTATGATCTGGACAAGAAGGAAGTGATCGAATTGGAGATTGGCGCCGAACGCGTCGAATGGGCCGAGTATTCGCCCAGTGGCACGTCACTGTTGATCGTTCCCCGTGATACGCCTGCTCAGGCCCCCGGCAACAACGCGGCTGATCAGGTTGCGGCTGATCAGGTTGCGGACGTTCGACATCGCGTGATGATTGTTCCGGTCAATGGTGATGTGATGACATCACTGGCGCACGAAGCCGCCGTTGTAACGGCGCACTTCAATGCTGCCGGTGATCAAATCATTTCTGCGATGCGCGACGGAAGCGTCACGATTCGAAATGCGTCGACCGGACGCGTGCAGCACCGATGGGCCAACGCCGGCGGCCCCGTAACCGGCGTGGCAGTCAATGCACTGGAAAAGTACGTCGCGGTTGCGCAGACACGGCGTTTGACGATCTGGAATGTCGAGGAAGATAAGCAGTGGTTGGTTGTCCCGACCGCGGTTTCCTTACATGTTCCGATGCACCAATTCCATCCCTTTGTCCCGACAGCGGATCGGGTAATCGCTCAACGGGCCGACAACTTTGAAGTCCGCAGTCTGCCGGTTGAACCCCTCGAATACGCGATTACGATTCCAAGGCGACCGCTTACCGAGGAGGAAAAGGCAGACTTTTTGATCGAATAAGGTTCGGCGACCGTCGCGCCGATCTCAACGTACTACGCAGACTCTCCACGAGCAGCAACGAATCCGGCCGCCACAAGCGATCTCAGCGCGGAAGCAGGCCATTTCTTTCGCAACCGCTAAAGCGATTCGACGATCCGGATGCGTGAAACTTTCCTGAATGCATTCGTTGTTGCAGCAACGAATCGTATACGTCGCTCGGTACTGACAGACTGCCGCAGGGCTGACGGCGTTGGCCGCGTAGGGTACCGCCATCATCGAATTGCAGCAGGTGCAATACTGCTGCGGCTGACAGACGCAAACGGTGGTTTGCAACATGCAACCAGATGGCAAATTGCTTTCTGCGGCAGCGATTGCGTTGGCCTTGGCCGTCTCGCAATCTGTATGAGACATGGTCGCCGTGTAGGTGCAAGTCGAGTACCCGTCCCAACCGATTGCCCGAGCGGTGACGGTGCAGTTGACCAATTGCGGGGTGTGGTCGAGCGCCGAGGGGACAACAGGGGCGGGAGCACCGCAGGGCGCCGATGATTGACAGGCCGCCGGTTGGCATACAGGCCGGCAAACCGGTTGGGGACAGGCGGGAGCACACACTCGCTTGGCTTGGCAACGACGGAACAGACCGAACCCGCCGGCAAAGAGGTTGCTTGGCAGGACAAACGCAATGCACAAGCAAATGGAGATCGGAAGAGACGACTTCTTTAACATGATGACAATTCCCGTAGTTGATTTCAAAGTGGTTCTCTGGCGAGGGGGTAGGGGGGCACTATAATTGAAAGCGGCCGGACATGGTGGATCGATGCATCAGATTCCTGCAAGAATAGAATGAATATCGCGCAGGCTGATCCCACGACTCGGCCCGACGTGCCCGCCCCGACCTGTTCCTCTTCAACACCTCCCAGCAATGATAAATTCGCGAAGTGCGATAGCACTCCTTCTCTCCGTCGTCGCGGTCGCAAACAGTTTGGCCGATCCTCCGCCGAATCTGCGTGATGAAAATCTGGTTGCCTGGTGCATCGTGCCGTTTGATGCAAAAGAACGCGGCCCGG
>JAGQPO010001057.1 GCA_020426665.1 Planctomycetales bacterium | reverse complement strand
AACTCAATACCATGTCGCGGGAAAGTTCAGCGTACCTTGTATCGCCGCCGAGAAGCCAGGCGCGGGAGAGTTCTACAACATATTGCTGGCGACCTATTTCCCAGATGTTTTTGAAGTCAACATTCTCCGGAGTTTTTTGATAAGCGACCTTGCAAAAGAAAATGTTGGGCCACTTGTATCCAGTGCTCGGATCGGTGTCCCATGCGAGCCCCGGATCGACCACGACTTTTTTTCCCAACAGTAGATATTCTCCCGCTACGATGCATTCGGCAAAACGCCCTGTCTCAGCGCGGAGTGCCTCGAAATACTTAGGGTACTCGATCCGCAATTGTTGAATTTCATCCTTGCGTGAACCAGGGACGAGCTCGACACAACGGTCGATGACTCCAGAGCAATCAACGTCGAACCTGGATGCCCAAGAAGATCCTTGGATCGACTTCCTCTGCATCATTCGGACCTGGGCCACACCCTTCATCCGACCCGCAATTTCTGACGGCGGCATCCGGGTGAGTTTTTTTAGCTTCGAGAGAATCATCACGAAATCTGGGTTCTCGGTGACCTGCCGCATGGGCCGCTGTCCGCGTTTTCGCAACGCAGTGATTGCCCAGCCGCGTGACGAAGCTTCCTCTTCAATACTCCGCGGACCCAACAGTCGTGTAACGCTTGCTTCATCGCTCTGGCCGGACGACGAACATACGTATGCAACCGACAGATCTGATGCTTGATCATAAGCATTCGGTAGGCCGCCGTCGAATCGGACGCCGGAACACCGAGCCCTCGAAGAACGGCTCTCCGTATGTGGTCAACTGGAATCCTCAGCCAAGGCCGATAGATTTGGTGCATCTCCATCCGATGAATCAAATAGGTCGCGTCTGCCAGCGGATGCCCCTCTGTTGCCATGGCAAAATCAATCGGCGTGATCGTTCTGCCGTCCCACATGATATTGCCAGGCGAGAAATCAGAATGAACCCAAACCGTCGAAACCGATTCGGCCTTGGACAGAACTTGAAGTTGATCGACGACGTCAAGAATCGAGCGATGCAGGTCAGCCCCCGGCCACAAGTAACCAAATTCGGAGAGTGACTTCAGTCTCAGATCGCAATACTCAACCATGTCCGCAGGATCGCGTCGCGAGCAGCGCTCATGGATCTCTGGTGGTAACGAAAGTCGTTGGAACTGTTTCAACCATCGGCCTGCCGTAAGCCATGGCCTCAAATCAGACCGAAAGCTCCTGTGGTGGAGAATGCAATTTTCCAACGAATCACCGCTGACCTCAAACGTTGAAATCATCGGAACGGTTGGATCACATTCGGCAATACGCACGACGCCGAGTCGCTGGCGGAATCCATCGGCGGATGCCATCTGCCGCAATAAACTGATTTCGTCGCATGCTCGCTTTTGAATGACGTTCATGTCGTCATCCCAATCGTTCGTGACGTAGTGCTTTTCGTAGACCGTCGATCCCTCTCGGAGTTTCCTTCGCAGTCGACTACTTGAACGCTGTTCGAATTCCGTTTTCATCACGAAATGACGGTCAATGCGGTTTCGGCCAGAACAGACAGTGCCAGCAACGATAGCGTTGGAACACTCTGTCGTGCCCCCGATTTCCCGAGAAAGGAATCTCCGACCAGCCGCCCGTACAGTGTTTCCATCGTTTCGATGAGAGTTCGCTCACTGTAAAACTGGGAATGACAGTCGACCGCGGCGGCGGCGAACTTCGATTGCACCGACTGTTGGCTGGCCAGGAGAGTGAGTTGCTCGACGATTGAATCAGCGGATTCCGGTTCACAAAGCAGTCCACATTCCATGCCGGGACGGCGAATCAATCTTGAATTATCGCCGACATTGGTCGCAACGACGGGCAATCCGAACGCCATGGCTTCAATAAGCGACTGACTCATCCCTTCACTTCGACTGGAGTTCAGGTAGATGTCTAACGCCCCCAACCATTCATTCACATTTGACGAGGCGCCCACCAAGTGCACATGGTCTTCGATACCGCATTTGTGAGCCATCGACGAGAGACGGTCTTTCTCAGGGCCGTCGCCGATCAATACCAGGTGGGCATGAGGCATGGCATGAAGCAGTTTTTCCATTGCTTCGATCGCAAGGTCGAATCCTTTAACCGATACAAGTCTGCCGACGCTGCCGACAAGTATGCTTTCGTTTGGAATCCCTAACTTGGAAATCATTTTCCCGCGAATCGCGACGTGATCAAAACTTTCTGGTTCTGGAACACCATTGGGAATGATCTGAATCTCGTTTAACGGATATCCACAGCGATCATGGACTCGCTGCGCAACCGCATGAGCGTTGCTGATAAGCTGATCGACCGATCGAAGTGAAGCCGACATCGCCATTGACCTTAACCGATATCGAAAACCTCCTTTGTCGACCATGCCCATCACCGTCCCACGTTCCGCATGAACGTGGAACGCGGTACGTGACAATCTACGCGCCAGAGTTGCCTCGACGAGAGTGCCCCAGTTGTGCGACTGTAAAACATCAATCCTGTATTGCCGAAGATAGCGAGCAAGCCGAAAGACCGACGCGAGGTCATTACCGGAGCGTTTCTTGACTTCGATTACCGGATGTTTTTCATGAAGCCAATCGACGGCCGGTCCAGACCTATCGATACAGATGATCACCGGACGAAAGTGCGATTTATCAAGCCCGTTGATGATACGCGTGATGGAACGTTCAATCCCTCCAGGTTGCATTCCATGGACAACGTAGCCGATGCTAATCACGGCAGGCGTTTCCGGGCGGCCGGATCGTTCGTTGCGGCCTGCATCGCGTGGCGGAAGGCCTCATCAAACTGATTCATTTGATTCCGCCCGTTGTAAGTCTCGACAGTCGGTCGTCCTTCCAAGGTAAGTTCTCCATCTTGAAACGACTTGACCAGCTTTAGCACCGCCTCTTTAACCTGTGTAATGTCCTGTGGGTCAACGCAAGGCCCCAATTCCTCTTGAGCAACAAGATCCGCGGTTGCGCCGCTTCCGGCTAGCGTGAAGATCGGTTTACGGACGGCAATGTATTCAAAAACCTTTCCGGGAATACATTGAGGCGCATCCGTCTGGACAAGCAAAAGTACGTCGGCATCTCGAAGCCTTCCAAGACATTTCGAATGGGAAAGTGGGGGACTAACGACGACCATGTCTTCGATGCCGTATGATGAAGCAATCTCGATCTCACGATTGCGTCCCGGGCGGGCGGCTCCGACCAGATCTAGACTTATCTCGCCCCGTTTAAGTTTGCCTTCCGAGACAAGTTCGCCGATTGCTTGAATTAACGCGTCTACGTTTCGCTTCCCGTAAAACGCACCTGTGTGGACAATCTGCATGGTGCCATTGCTGTCGGAATTATTCTGCGACGATTGATCGCAGTCTCCTTCATCATTCAGAAAATCTTGCGGATCGTAACCGTTGTTGATCAACAGGAATTTACTTGATGGCAAATGGGGGTAGCGACTCATGATCGCCTCGCGGGAACGCTCCGTATTCATGAT
>JAGQPO010001056.1 GCA_020426665.1 Planctomycetales bacterium | reverse complement strand
TTCCCGACGATGCCGAACGAATTGATGGCTCGGTGAACGATCGTTCGGCGCAGACTTCCGGTGCTGCGGCGCCCAAGCCTCCGGAGTCTCCGACCGCATTCGAATTGGCAAGTTCACCTCCGCCCGGGGCTGACGGGCCAGAGATGATCGGCGCTCCAGTCGCCGAATCATCCGCCGGCGGTCGAACACTGAACGATAACCTGACCGCGGATCAACTGGCCGAATTTCTGCAGTACTCCGATCGCGACATGCAAATGCTCGCCAGCGGGCAAAGCCAAGTTACCGACCCTGCCGAAGCAAGCAAGTTGATGCGGACGTTTGCTTTGAACAAACATCAAGCAGCGATTCGCCTGCAATCACATCCCAATGCCACTGCAAAGCAGCGCGTCGATGGCCTCCGCGGACAATTGCAAGCCCTTTCGCATCTCTCGGCTATGGGCGACTTGGCCTCTGCCAAAGCCCTCGAATCATTGGCAAGAGAAAACCTGGGATCGGCCGAACCGACAATTGCGGGCGACAGTCGAATCGTCTTGATCGGATTTGCGATCGATGCGTTGCAAGGTGGTCGCGAGACGGCGGCGGACCAAATCGTCAGCTTGATCCAGGGGATGTCCGCGAGTCCGAACCAGGATGTGCCTGCGGTTTTGATGATGGCTGAAGCTCGTCAGACCTTGGCAAATTATGGCTTGATCGACCATGCCGCGAAGGTTCGAGAAAAGATTTTGGAACTCTATGGCAACTCATCCGATGCCACGATTGCTCAAGTTGCTGCCGATGCGGCGGGGACCGCGAAATTTGATCCGGTCTCTCGATTGTTGGCGGCCATCTTGAAGGACGAGCAGGTTGAGTTGTCCCGATGGACGGATGCGGTGACGGAATTGGCGACCGATTCACCTGACATGAACACGGTGCAGTTCCTGGGATTGGCGGCATTGCAGTTGGAATCCGCCGGACGCAATGATTTCGTGAAAGCAACCTTTGACATTCTCGGCAAAACGTTCGCCGACGCGCAGTCCGCGACGGCGCGCGAGATTGCAACAGCGCGCGAAGCCATGGAAGCGAGACGCAGCGTGATTGGGACCGAAATGGATTTCGATCAACTGCCGTCCGTCGATGGCAAAGGTGTTCCGCGAACTCATTATCAAGGTAAAGTCGTGTTGATGCCGTTTTGGGCCGTCGTGATCCCGAATTCATTGGAGATTATTGGGATGTTGAACGAGATTCAAAAAGAACATCCCGATCAGGTCGCCATCGTCGGAATGAACCTTGATCCCGAGCAGGCTCCGTTGCGAGAGTTCTTGTTAAAGAACGATCTTGGCTTTCCAAGTTATCGCAGCATGTCATCCGCGACAGCGGACGTAGCCAATCCCGTTGCGGCGCGCTTCGGCCTGGTTTCATTTCCATTTGTTGCGATCTTCAACCAGGACGGCAAGGTCGAAGGATTGGACTTTACAGGAGATCAAATCGAATCGATCGTCGATCGATTGACCTCACAATCCAAGAATTGAAAACTCTGGACACCGGCCGCGAACCTTATCAAGCCACCACGATGTCGTTTGACCTGAATCAAAATCCTAAGACTGATCCGGCATTGCTGTTGCGTTATCGCGATCGACAGTACGCCGCAGACATGCTTGCCGTTGCGATTGGCAAACTGAATCTGTTCACTTGGGTGGACCAACAAGGTTCGGTCGACACGGCGGCAATTCAATGCCACTTCGGTTTGGCGTCTCGACCGCTAGACGTTTTATTAACGCTATGTCGCGCCAGTGGTTTGATACGATCCGACGGCCAACATCATCGGCTGACAGATCTTGGGCGTGAACATTTGGTCGAGTCCTCGCCCTGGTTCCTTGGGCCATACTATGCGCCGATCGTCGATTCGCCGGTCGCCCAGGGTTGTTTACAAGTGCTCAAGCACGACCGCCCGGCAAACTGGCAAGCCAGTGACGACGGCAGCGATTGGCACGAATCGATGATGGACGAACAATTTGCCAAGGGTTTCACCGACCTGATGAACTGTCGTGGCATCGCGATGGGACAGGCCTTGGCCGACGCAGTCGGTCCGATGCTTGCCCATTCAAAACATGTGTTAGACGTCGGCGGAGGATCGGGTATTTACTCCTCAACGCTGCTGGCAAAATCTAAACACCTGCGGGCTACCGTGATGGAGCAATCGCCCGTCGACAAATTGACACGACAAGAGGTTTTCCGCCATGGAATGGAAGACCGAATTGATGTCGTAACCGGCAATATGTTTTCAGATCCTTGGCCGTCTGATGCCGATTGCGTTTTGTTGTCCAACGTACTGCATGATTGGGATTTCCCAGAGATTCGCACACTGATCCGGCGCACCGCAGACGCACTTCCATCGGGTGGCCACGTGATCATTCATGAAACCTTCCTTGATGATGACAAAACAGGGCCATTGCCGGTGGCCGAGTATTCAGTCTTGCTTGCCAACATTACGCAAGGCAAGTGTTACACGGCGTTGGAATACGGAGAAATCCTGGAAGAATATGGATTCGACGTTTCCCCGTATCATGCCACGATCGCTGACCGTGGCTACATCGCCGCGACCAAACGTTGATTGAACATCAAACGTTTCGTGGAACCGATTCCGGCACCGGAGCGGGCGGAAAGTGAAATCTTCCGTAGCGTTGTGGGCCGACGTTCACAATTTTGCCGTCGATGACGCCTTGGATTTCCGCCAGTGCCCGACGCGCCAAGTGAACGACATCGTTCGTTTCACTCTCGTCGAATTCAACGACGATGGTGTCACGTTGTTCGGCTTCGCTGACGACGACTTCCAGGTGTTCGGACAACATTTGGTTTGGATCGCTTGTCGTAGCGTGTCGGAATAGACAATGTGACGAGGGGCGATTTTGTTTGACGGCGGAATTGGCGGAAACCGTAATGATGGGCAACCCGGTTCCCAAGATGCTGATCAATCCACACTCGATGATGTCCAGTTCGTTGTTGTATTCCAGGTCACTAACGACCATGTTCTTGCAGCCCAGCTGCACCGCGGCTGCCGCAACGCCGATCTCTCGCTGCCACTGCATCGCCTCCGCTTCGGTAAATCCCGCCTCGGCGAGCGCGGCCGCACGCTCCTTCAATTGACCATTCAGCGGTAATGATCCAGACGCGACCAGTGATTGATCTTCGTACGCAATTTCACTGATCACCGGTTCCATCGAACACGCTTGATTCCACGACATACGCACGGGTTTCTTTTTCGGTTGAACTTCTACACTGGCGCACAACGCACGCGTGGTAATTTGCATGGGGACGGCAAGCACGCCGCCGAGCCCGGTGAAAACAGCCGCAAATCCGAAGGCGTGGAAGAATGGGTTGCCATCGGTCGACCCAAAATGCCCCATCGGCACCAGCAAGTAAACTCCGTATCCCATCAAACCGGCACCCACAATGATGTAGACGATTCGCGTCGTCCAACCACCACGGCCGTAACGCATCGGGTAACCAATCAAACTTAGAACCGATGGACCGGGCGCGAACCAGCA
>JAGQPO010001055.1 GCA_020426665.1 Planctomycetales bacterium | reverse complement strand
CGTTGCTGCGAAACTCCTGTCCCTGGGCGACGCGGCGCATCGCTCCCACGACCTGATCACCGACGACGAACGCACGGATGTCTCTGCCCTTGCTTTCGGCAACGAATTTCTGGATCAGCACATTCTGTTTTTGGCTTTGCAGCAATTCGACAAGCGCTTCGGCAGCCTTGACGGACTCCGCCAACAGAACGCCGATCCCCTGTGTACCTTCTAACAGTTTGATGATGACCGGAGCGCCACCGACTCGCTCGATTGCCGGCAATACGTCCATTTTGTCGCGAACAAAAGTCGTTTCGGGTATCCCGATTTGATGCCGACTAAGAATCTGCAGACTGCGCAGTTTGTCGCGTGAATTCGAAATACCCGCCGACGTGTTGACCGTAAACACGTCCATCTGTTCGAACTGGCGTACGACAGCCGTTCCGAACTGAGTCACCGAAGCCCCGATTCGCGGCAGCACCGCGTCGTATTCCGAGAGGTGTTTTCCACGGAAGAACAGGTCGGGCTCGGCCGGTTTCAAGTCGATCGCGAACTTCAACGTATCGAGAACCTTGACCTTGTGCCCGCGTTGCAACGCGGCCTCACGCAGTCGTCTGGTGCTGTAACAGCTAATGCTTCTTGAAAGAATCCCGAGTTTCATATCAGTTTCGTTAGGTGATTGAAAAGGAATGGCTGGGGGCGTGTGATCAACTCGGCTCGACGATTTGGATGTTCGTCGACAGGTGTTCGTGGGCGGTCCGTTGCAGTTCGTCTTGCTGAGTTTGCTTTTCGACCCGACGCGCCGTTTTGGCACCCGCCAAACGCCCAAGGTGCACCACCGGTTCACCCGGCTGAACGGCAGGCAACGTCGACATTCCGATGACGATCCCGTCAAAAGGCGCGATCAATTGGTTTTGATCCTGGTGCACGAGCGTGCTGTTGGTTGCGATCGGCTGACCGGCCGTGACAGTGCTTCCCGGAGAGACATGCAGGTCCAGAAATCCACCTCGCTCGGCGCGAATCCACTTGGTCGTTTTGATTTTGACCTGCTGTTTAGGGACTTCCGGCACACCCTCGACCATGTTCAATTCTTTCAAGACGTTCAGCACACCGCGCTTCATGCAGTCCACGATCGACGGCTCGACCTTCCATACCTCGCCCCCCTCGACAACGATCGTGGGACATCCGGCCAGCGTGGCTTCACGGCGAAACGATCCTTTGGGCCCCTTTCCGTCCAGGATCACGCCGGCGCCAAATGATTGGGCAAGTCGCATGCACTCGGGATTCCGAAAATCTGTGCGAACGTTCGGGTAATTCGTGCGCCGGACCGCGGCCGTGTGAAGATCGATCCCGTAGTTGCAGCGGCGAACGATCGCGTCAAAGATGACCTTCGCCATTCGCGTCGCCATGCTGCCGGTGGCATTACCCGGAAAACATCGATTTAAATCACGCCGGTCCGGCAAATACCGTGAATGCCGCTCGAATCCCAGCAGATTAAGCACCGGAACCAGCACCAGAGTGCCCCTGACCAGTTTCAAATCACCGTCGACAATTAATGATCGGATCGCTCCAGTACCGTTCAATTCGTCGCCGTGCAACGCACCCGAAACAAAGACGGTGGGACCGACCAATTTCCCTCGAATAATCCGAAGCGGGATGCCAATATCGCGGCTGCTGTAACTTTCGGTAATCAGCAGCTCGGTATTGACCGAACCGCCGGCAGGGACAGATTTGCCAAACCAAGACTGCAGGGGAGCGACAGAATCCATTGGTCAGGTATTCGAAAGCACGCGCTTTGGTGAGGTTTCGGGGCCAAGTTGCCGGTATCGTACCGGTTATCTGATGATTTGACAGCCGACACCTTGGTCGTCTTCTCAACCGGGGCACAACATGCCGCACGCAAATCGAATCGAAGCGAAGCGTCTCCAGCGGAACCGATCAAACATCCCAATAATATAGCAGTTTGGGCGGACGTTCGTGCCGACAACATCGGCCGGTGTCGATATCATCTTGGGGCCACCACCACTTGTACCGACTGCATCGTTGTTTTTGACGTAGTCTTATTGCACGTCCGACGGAGGATTCGGGCGACGGAGGATTCGGGACGCGCATTGCGCGAAAACCCTTTAAGGGATTTGCAATCGCCACATCGTTATCAACAATGGTCACCATACGAACCGACCAGGTTCTCAGCACCGCCTGGGTCTTGACCAAAGCCGAATGTCAAAACGAAAAACCTATCCGATTCCCAGTGCCACGACACGACTCCGCATCGGCAGTCGCGTCGGCAAGTATCGGCTGAATCGACGTATCGGCCAGGGCGGATTTGCGGACGTCTACGCCGCAACCGATATGTTGCTGTCGACAAAGGTTGCACTCAAAATCCCCAATTCACGTTGGATCACCGACGAGCTGATTGATGAGTTTCGTCGCGAGGCGAAGCTGACGATCGAATTGGACCATCCAAATATCCTGACGATTCGAGATGCAAGTTTTATCGACGGACACTTCGTCATCGTCACGCCCCTGGCCAGTCGAACCCTAAATGATCGGCTTTCCAAACGCATTCGATTTGAACGTGGATTCGAAATCATTTCTCAATTGCTTGACGCCGTCGCTTATGCACATTCCATGGGCGTGATCCACTGTGACATCAAACCCGAGAATATTCTGCTGTTCGAAGATGATTGGCTGCGATTGGCCGACTTCGGTATCGCCAAAGTCGCCCAGCAAACGATCAACGGTTCGGGGACCGGGACACTTGGTTACATGTCACCTGAACAGGCGATGGGAAAACCTTCAGCAAGAAGTGATGTCTTTTCGATCGGGTTGATCGCCTATCGCCTATTCTCGGGCAAATGGCCGGAATACCCATTTGAGTGGCCGTTTCCGGGTGCATTGACGATCCGCAAGCGTGTTCACGCCGACCTGATCGATATCATCCGCAAAGCCGTTGCAATCAGACCACGCGACCGTTACGCAGACGCCGGTAAAATGGCTGAAGTTTGGGAGAAATCTCGAACCAAAGCATTTCGATACGTCAATCGCAAACGAAAATTGACTTAAATAGAAAGCGGCTGTGATGCCCTGTTGCCGAAACCGAATGTCTTAGTCTTCATGTCGACCAATCTCCAAATGCGAGCGCAGCTTTATCTCGAAAGCGAGATGGACGAGCCCCAGTCATTCGACCACTCCCAGGGTCGTGTGATGGCGTACGCACGAACTTGTCCCGGCAAGCAGGAGCCGAACGACGACAGTGCCGCAGTCATTTGCACCCAAGACGACGGGTTGGTTCTTGCCGTTGCCGACGGAGTGGGCGGATCGCCGCTGGGGCACAAAGCATCTGGAATTGCGATGCAGTGCCTGTCCGAAAGCCTGCAATCCGCGGCCACGTTCAACGGCGATTTGCGTCCGTTGATCCTGGACGGCATCGAACGCGCCAACGCCGAGATCTTGGACCTAGCCATCGGCGCAGCGACGACCCTGTCCGTCATCGAAGTCAAAAATCGTGTCGCCCGCGGTTATCAGGTCGGTGACTCGATGGCCGTGATCGTCGGACAGCGTGGACTGGTCAAATGGAAATCCACTTCACATTCCCCCATCGGCTACGCGATCGAATCCGGACTGATGGGTGAAGACGAAGCGATGTACCACGATGAGCGGCACTTCGTCTCAAATTTGGTCGGTTCCAAGAGCATGCACATCGAAATCGGCCCCGCAATCAAACTTGCCGCACTGGACACCATCATCCTTGCCAGTGACGGGCTTTTCGACAACCTGACCCTGGACGAAATTTGCTCGCTCTCACGAGTCGGTCCGCCCGCCCGACGCATGCGTTCGCTGATCGACCAGGCGACCGCGCAAATGCAGACCGATCTCGGTAAACCCGATGATCTGAGCATCGTGTTACTCGCTCCCTGACGGACGCCTCTTGAAGTGGCGATTTTGGGTGGCGCATTGCGAAATCACAACCCCAGCGCGTGAGCGAGGGACCAGTCGCCACCGGTTTTCCGCGTCTTTTGCGAAGTGTTGTCGCAACAGCGCAACTTCAAAACAAACGCCTCGCGGCTCGCGTCGTTCCTAAAACGATCGTCTGTTGTCTGGCGTCTCTCGTCAAACAACCAGTCGCGACAATAGCAACGTCGCCAGTCCCAGGACGAAGAAGAAACCGCACATGTCCGTGACCGTCGTCAACAAAGGACCGCTGGCAACGGCAGGGTCAAATCCGTATCGCTTCAGCACCAACGGAACAACGCCGCCGATCGAAACGGCGACAACGGTGTTTGCAAATAAAGCAATTCCCACGACCAAGCCTAAGTACCCGTTGCCGTTGAAAATGACCGCGACAATCGCAACCAGAACCCCCAGCGCGAAACCATTGATCAGTCCGACGGTGACCTCCTTCCACCACACCCGAAAAACCTCCGAGGGACGAACCAGCCCCAACGACAACTCGCGCATACTCACCGCGACGGCCTGGTTGCCGCTGCATCCGCTCATGTCGCTGATGATGGGCAAGAACACTGCCAGCGCGATCACCTCTTGAAGTGTTTCCTGAAAGTACGCGATCACTCCCGCGGCACCAATATTCAGCAAGATGTTGATGCTTAACCAACTCAGCCGGCGACGTGCACGCAACCACAAGGGCATTGAACGTAATTCTTCGCCTCCGACGATCCCCTGGCTTTTCAAATAGTCGTTTTCGGCCGCCCTGGTCTCTTCGTAATTGACCGCTTCACGATGAAGGATGCCTTTCAACCGCCCGTCTTGGTCAACCACAGGCACGCCAAGAAAGTTGTGCGAGTCGAATAACGCACTCAATTCGGCAAGCGGCGTCGTGTCACGCACCGAAATCGGATTGGTGATCATCAAGTCCGAAAGTCTGGACGAACGCTTGACGAACAACAGATTCTGCATCGGCAACACCCCGACCAACAGACCTTCGCTGTCGCACACGTAGGCATATCGAATATCAAAGTCGCTGTAGACGTCCAAGTTCGAATTCAGCTCGCTGATCACGTCGCTGACCGTCATCTCCGGCGTGAATCGCAGCATCTCCAGAACCATCAATCCGCCGGCGACGTTGTCGTCGTATGCGGCAAGCTCTCGGACGGCGACGGCCTCCAATGCAGGCATCACGTCCAAGATCGCTTCGGCTTGCTGATTGCTCAGGTCGCCCAGCACGTCCGCCTGTTCGTCACTCGGCAATTCGTTGACGATCGCCGCGGCCGTGTCCGGTTGCAAAAGAGCGATCGCTTCGGCGGCCTGAATCTCCGGCAACGCACCAATCAAGTCGGCCGCGTCGTCGGCATCCAATCGCTCCAGAACCTGGACACGATGAGAGTCGTCCAAACGACTCAGCGCCAGCGCCTGGTCCGCCGTCGACAATTCGGAAAGGAACTCTTCCAAATGATCGGCGTCACCCTGTTCCGCGAGCCGCGAGAGTTCTTCCCACGGTCGGTCACTGGATCCGGGTTCGTCGACAAGTTCCAAATCGGTCGGGTCAGTCAAAACTCAAGCTCGTCGGTTGAACGCATCAACTGTCAGGGGCGCAATTGTGGCACCGCAGCGGTCGATTCGTTCACTTCGTCCCACTACGCTGCCACTGACAATATGATCGTCCATCCTTGCGAATCTGAATAGCCGTCGCCAAATCCGGTGACACAACGATTCGCCGACACGTGGATCAAAACACACGACGTCGCGCCGACGAATCCTTCAGCACCGCAGCTCAGGCAATGGAGTCACCTGTTGCGCCGCGTTAGACCGACCAGTGACTCGAAGGGGAACCGAAACTACTCGTCGGACCCCTTCTCGGCGTTTTCGCTTCCCTTATCGCCTTCCTTGTCATCTTTGGAATCGTCGTCACCAGGTTCTTCTTTCGGTTTGTCTTCCAACTTGATGTCGAATTTCTTTTCCAACTGGCCCTTGATGAAATCACTCAGGCCGGAACCACGTAATTGGCGAGCTGTGGCCAGAATTTCGCCACTGTCACCATCAACAAGCAAGACGAAAGGAATTCCGCTGACGTCATGCATATTGCCCAGTGTCGTGTCCCACATTTTTCCTTCGTAGATCTGGGGCCACGATTGTTCGTTCTTCTCTAAGAACGCCAAGATCTTTTCTTCCATGTCGGCGCGGTCAAAACTGATCCCCAGAATGTCAAAGCCGTTCTCATGCCAGTTGGCGTATGCCTCTTTCATATGCGGAATTTCGCCGATGCAAGGACCGCACCACGTTGCCCAAAAGTCCAGCATCACAATTTTGCCGGCGTAGGAGCTCGGGAAATTAACTTCGTCGCCGTCCATCGTCGTCGCTGTGAAGGTCAACGCCTGTTTTCCGATCGTCAAATCCGGCGGCAGCGGCATCTGGTCAATTTCCTCAGCAGCCTTCTCCAGCGATAGCGCACCGTCAGTCACCTCAAAGACATAGGTCGTGCCCGTAAAATTAAAAGGTTTCCCGACAGACGCGACCTCAAATCGACGGCTCAGTTTTCCGTCGCCATTGCGGTCGACCGGGAAGGTCGTCGTTTTATTCGGCGTACCGCCGACAAACGTACTGAATTCCGCCCCGTCCAATTCAAACGTGTACTCGTAACCAAAGTCCGCGTAGTAAAAGATGCTGTCTTTTAGAGCTTCCCGCCGTTTGTCATTGGGATCAAAACGATAGAAGTTAATCGCCCCAACCTTGTCACCACCCAAGTCAATCTCGCCGCTGCCGCTGTACATCGTGTACTCGCCCTGCTTGGTTGGCGTCCACTTGGTCTCCGGGTCGTTCGTCAAGTCACCGTCGCGATTGCTGTCGACATACAGCGTTGCATCACCTTCGTCGGGTTCATCCAGAATGTACGCCCACTTCTGATCACCAACTTCAAAGTAACCATAACGCGGCGCTTCAAGTTCATCTGGTGCGACCTTGACGATGTCGGCTTCCTGGTCCATTTGGGACCGTATCGGACGATAACCGCCGATCTTTCGAGTGATGCCGCTGGAAAGGAATTCTTCCTTCAACGTTTGTCCATGGACAACGTCCTGTGAACAGAATGTGAAAGCCAGCAAGAGAACGGCAAATCGTGACGCGAGCGAATAGTTCATGGAATCAATCCGTTTGAACAGGGCGGAAGAAAAAGGTGATAGAGAGTCGTCCGCGAATTCAGGTGGATGCGCCGATCGTTGCTCGCCAGACGGACAATCTCGTGGCGCGCAGTTTACCAGGATTCCGCCAACAAGTGGGCAAAACCTACTCCAACTCAAATCTCCCTGCATGACCGCCCGCGCGAAAACACGATCCGGTGACGACCTCGGCAGCGACCTTCTAAGCCAGTAGGTCATGCTGTACATCAGACGATGCGACTAGTCCTTCGTCAAAGGCTCCTTTTCGGGTCGCGAAGCTCGTCAAGAGTTTCGGCCGCACTCAGGAATGGTCGAAAGTCTTGACGACTTTCGCTACGGCTGGAACCCCTATTCGTAATTGAGACGAAGCACTAGCTCGAACGCGCACGCCGTGAAACACCGGCGGAATTATAGGATCGATTCGGCGACAATCCTTTTTCGGAACGGCGTGCATTCTTCGACATACCACTCGCTGGCCCCGGTGTCTTTGTTAACCAGATACTCCAGAATTATCATCAGCCGATACGCCTTGTCGGTGCGATCGGTGGCCAGAATCACTTCGGCTTTTTGTCGGCCATAGTGATGAAACACGCGTACTCGCCGGTACAGCACCCACGGATGGTCCGGCGGATACTTCACCAATTCGGCGACCGTCGTGCTGTCCTCTTCCTCCGGGGGAGGGCTCGCTTCTCCACCGGTTTCTCTCGCGTATTCTTCGGCTTGCTTTTCCCGTTTTAACCGCTCCATCTCATAGCTTTGTTCCAGCGGCATCGATTTCAGGAACCGGTTGACGTGACTCTTCTGCAATTCCTTGGCATAAATCTCGTTCCCGCTGCTCGCCACTCTTATGAATTGGCGGGCAAAATACTCGGCCTGACCGCCCAGGGTTTGTTGCTTGAACGAGTACCGCGCAAGTCCCCAAGAGCCAAATAGCAAGGCGACCAAGATTCCGACTCGGGCCGCCGTCGTGCCGACCGGCAATGATTGTGAGTCGCTTTTCCGCAATGCGAACAGTCCGAATAAGATGGCGGCGATTGCGAACGCGAACATCGGCAACGCGACAATCGAAAAACCGCTCAACAGGCCCAACAGCAGCGAGATATATCCCGAAATTCGCAACGGTGAATCGTCAACATCGGCCTCGAATCCAGCCTCGCTGCTCATTACGGCACCGAGGGAGCGTTGGGAAATCGGATCAGTCGTCATCAGTCTGAAAGCTTCGAATCGGTGGGGGAATCGGCCAGAAACAGGCTAAAACATCGGCCGGCGCGGGAACATCGACCGAGATAGTACGACGCCGATCCGCTTCTGGTTTGCCAGGACCGATCAGAAACGCAAAAAAGTTCGCGCGACCCGATCAGGCCGCCCGCTGCGTCGATTCCACCGCCGCCGACTGCGACAGCAGATCAATGACCTTGTCCGCCGCCCGATCGGCCGCGCCTGGTTTGGCGTATTGTTCGTTCAAATAACCCAACTGCCGACGCTTGCCAGCCAGGTACTCCGAATCGCCCAACATTCGCCCCAAAGTCTCGACCAAGAAGCTTGACGCCTTTGCCGGGTTTCCGACCGACACGATTTCCGGGAACACTCGCTCGTCCGCACTTTTGCAGCCCCTACCGATTGCCACGTCAGCCGATTTTTGCATCAGATTGGGCAGCGTCATGCTGTCGACTTTGACGACACATTTGCCAAACGCGTACAAGAATCTGCCGACTCGATACAGCACTGCGGCCGGGGTTTGTCGAGCCATCAGTTCTAAACTGACCGAACCGCTGACCATCATCGCACAGTCGGCGTGATGAATGATCTCGCTGGTCGCGCCCATGTAAAAATCGATCGGCAGATCAACTCCCGCGCGGTCGAATTCGGCTTTGCAAAACGCCAAGTGCTTTTCGCGGTACGCCGCGACCGCAAACCGCACCTCGGGATAACGCGCCGAAAGCTGGCCGATTGCATCCAGCATGATCGGCCAATTGCGATGGACTTCGTGTCCGCGCGATCCCGGCAGCACCGCGACGGTTCGCCCGTGGGACGCCGAGAGTTCCAGGCGGTCCATCAACGCGCGATCCAGCTGGGCTTCGCCCACGGCGTCGAAAAAGGGATGGCCGACGAAAGTGGTTGGGATTCCGTGACCACTGAAAAACTCTTCCTCGATCGGCAGCACCGCCAACACGTGGTCAACGGTGGCCTTCATTTTCTTAATTCGCCACGCCGCCCACGCCCATAATTGAGGCGGGCAAAAGTAGTAAACAGGGATGCCATACTTCTTCGCCCGCTTTGCGATGTGCCAGTTGAAACCCGGAAAGTCCACTAACACCACCGCGTCGATGCCTCCGCCGGCAAAGATCGCTTCGGCCTGATCCGCGAACCGAAAGAAGTCACGTAGTTTGGGAAGGACCTCCAAAATTCCAACAACCGCGTGTTCGGTCAAATCCAAGTCCACCGCACATCCCGCACCGCGCATCTGCTCGCCGCCGAACCCACGGCACTTAACGCCAGACGCCCGCTTCGCAATCGACCGAATCAATCGCGCCGCGTGCTGGTCGCCACTGGGTTCCCCCACCGAAAAGAAGATTGTCTTGTTCATTCAGCCCAAATAGGCCAAATCACCCATTCAAGTCAATAGAAATCAAGCGCACCCCCCCTCTCGCCCGAAACCCGAAACCCGAAACCCGAAA
>JAGQPO010001054.1 GCA_020426665.1 Planctomycetales bacterium | reverse complement strand
GACATGTATCGCTACATGATCGAGCACCCTCAGTGGTTACCGCAAAATGGGAAGAACGAATTGCGGCCATGGTATCGAACCGGCCAGGACCGCGGACGGATTTATCGTGTCGTCCGTAAAGACCAACCCGCCCGCGAAGTTCCGCGTCTGACCGATCTGTCGACCACACAACTGGTTGTGGCTCTTGAAAGTCCTAACGGTTGGCAACGCGACATGGTACAGCGGATTCTGGTCCGAAAAAAACCAGGCGGCGCGATCGAAATGCTGGACGATTTGGCGCTCCACAGCAAACATCCACTGGCGCGACTGCATGCCCTTTGGACACTTGTTGGCTTGAATGCACTTTCAACTCAAACGCTGCAGACGGCCCTGGCCGACGATCACCCGGGAGTCAGACGAAATGCCCTTCGCATGGCGACCGATATCCGAGTTGACGTTGAACCATTGACGCTACTGGTGACGGATCCCGATGCCAAGGTTCGTTTGGAACTCGCATCTACACTCGGGTCGTATGACGACGCAGCGGCCGGTGACGCGCTCGCTCAGCTCGCGCTGTCCTCGGTCGACGATTGCTACATCGCCGCAGGAGTCTTGAGTTCTCTAAACCCGAATAACATTTCCTCTGTTGTAAGAAAGGCGGTTCAGTCCTCCAATGCGACCAACGTTGCGATCGTTTTGGAATTGATCGGGCAGACCGTTGCGATGGGCGATAGCGAGACGATCAGCGATTTGATTGAAATTGTGGCTGCGGATCCGCGTCCTGAACTACAACGCCTTGCTTTTCTTGCCAAGATTCATGACGGTCTTGATCATCGCAAATGGAAACTTGACCAACTGTCCGACAACGCTGGAAAAGTCATCGCCGATACGGTTCGGCAAGCTCGCCATACGACGGCCGATGACAGGGTGCCAGAAGACGTCCGTGCCGGGGCGATCGCACTGCTTGCTCGTCAAGAGGGTGGTCGCGTAGCAGATTTCGAGCTGATGCAGACGCTGCTAGGTCCCCAATCGTCCGTTGCCGTACAACAAGCAATCGTGGCACGGCTTGCACAACTTGATCTACCTGTCGTCGCAAACGTAATGTTAAAAGACTGGCAAACTCACAGCCCTGGATTGCGTACTCAGATCTTAGACGTGCTGTCCAGTCGAGCGACCTGGGCCGATGCGCTACTGATCGGTTTGGAAGACGGAACCATTGCCGCCAATGATTTAGACGCATCGATGCGAAAACGATTGTTGGATCGTCACGAACGGTCAGCTCGATGGCAAAAGACTCTGGGAACAAGAACCACGGCCAGCCGGGCCCGGGTTCTGAGTGATTACCAGGACGCATTGCAACTCAGTGGTGATAAAGTCCGCGGTCGTGCGGTCTTTCAAAAGCGCTGCATTAACTGTCACAAGCTTGGAAACGAAGGACACCAGGTGGGGCCCGATCTTGCATCGATTACCAACAAGACCAAGGAAGCTTTGTTGACTGCCGTGCTTGATCCCAATGCTGCGGTTGACGCAAAGTACTTGAATTACACAGTTGTTACCATTGATGGTCGAGTTCTAAGTGGCACTCTGGAGGCGGAAACAGGCAGTAGCGTTACTTTGTTGGCCGCCGAGGAAAAGCGATACACGGTTTTGCGACGCGACATCGAGCAACTTCGCGCGTCCAATCAATCACTGATGCCCGAAGGACTGGAAGAAGGATCAACACCGCAAGACGTTGCCGACCTGATCGAGTTCGTTCGTCAAACGTTTCGCTAGTGCTTCGTCGATTTTTGATTTTACGGAACGACGGACTTCCAGTCTGTCGACAAGTGTCGATATCGACGGACTGGAAGTCTGTCGTACTAGTCGCGGTTAACACTGATATTTAATTTGGACGAAGCGCTAGGCCTGCAAAGCCAAACCACTTAAACCATCATCTCCACGAGTTTACACATGTTTAACCCCGCACGAGTGATCGTTATCGGCCTGGGTGTCACGCTGTTCTGCGTCGGCCAGGCGAATGCACAGTTCTGGGCCGGCGCCGCCAAGGTCGACATTACACCGGATGCGGGAGTCTCATTGGATGGTCCAATCAGCAAAAACGGCTCAGTTGCGTCAATTCACGACCCGCTCCACGCCAGGGCGCTGGTCGCCAGCGACGGAAAGATCGATTTGGCGATCGTGGTTGTCGACCAATGCGTGACCGGACCGGATGTCTATAACGACGCAAAAAAACTGATCGAACAGAAAACGGGCATTCCGACAAACCACGTTCTTACCGCTGCCACGCATACACATGCCGCGCCACGAACGGTTCACATCGGACGAGAGCCCATTGACGATGCCTATCATCAAAAAGTTTCTCACGCGATTGCAAATGCGGTCATCGAAGCGCACCAAAATCTGTCTCCTGCGAAAGTCGCGTACGCTTCATTTGACCGCGAAGACCTGCTTGCTTGCCGCCGCTTTCTGTGTGAACCAGGAAGCGTCCAGGCGAATCCGTTTGGTGAACTTGGCGAACAGATCAAATCGGTCTCGGGCCGATCGTCCGCGGTATTAAAACCTGCCGGACCCGTCGACCCTCAGTTTTCGGTCCTTGCCATCAAGCACCAAGACGGAAGCCCACTCTGTTTGCTCGGCAATTTCAGTGTCCATTATTGTGGGGGATACAAACGGGGGGCCGTCAGTGCGGACTATTTCGGATACTTTTGCCGTGCGGTAGAAAACACGCTCGCTTCACAGACTCCAAACTCCGCCCAGACGCACGCTCCACCCGTGGCAATCATGTCCAATGGAACGAGCGGTAATACGGGATCTTTTCAACGTGTTACCGGAAAGACATTCGCGCCATTTGAGGGAATGGAATTCTACGGGCGAATGCTGGCCGAATCCGCCGTCCATTCGATTGCGAATCTAAGTTATCAAAACAATGTTCCGTTGCAGATGGTCGAGAGCGAGTTGGAGTTGTCGATTCGTCGGCCCAATGCCGAGCGGTTGAAATGGGCAAAGCAAACGCTCGCAAGCGACGAAAAATTCCCGCATCCCTGGACACGAGTTTATGCACAAGAAGCATTGCACCTGGCTGCGTTTCCCGCCACCGACACTTTCAAATTTCAAGCGATTCGAATTGGTGAAATCGGAATTGCGGCCGCACCGTGTGAGGTCTTCGCGGAAACAGGATTGGCACTCAAAGAAAAAAGCCCACTGAAGCACACGTTCACGATTGAACTGGCCAACGGATATGGCGGTTACTTACCAACGCGTCAACAGCATGATCTGGGAGGCTATGAGACCTGGCCGGCACGTTCAAGTTTTCTGGAAGTGGATGCTGAAACAAAGATTCGGTCGGAGCTTGCCCGATTGTTGAATCAAGTCAACCAATGACGATTGACAGATGAACCGCTGAATCTTGCTGGCCGGTGGGGCTCAAGGGATACGATGGGGCGTCAGCAGGCGGCTGTTGAAGATGACGACGTGCCATCGGATGCGAAGAACTGGATCTATTTCGAGAGCGGTCGGGGGTTCTTGACGAATGCCGCTGGTCTGCTGTTGTCGGCGATGTCCTGGGCGAATTGTTTCAAGTATCCGGTCAGTCGTTGAGTCACGTCGGGATGCGATTGAATCACGTTGGTCTGTTCACCTAGATCGGTTTCCAGATTGTAAAGCTGGGTGGGCGTTCCGTTGGCTGCATGTAGCTTCCACTTACCCGAACGCACGGCGGCGAGTCGATTTTCTTGATGATAGAAAAACATTTTGTGCGGTGATCCCGCCTTTCCAGTAAGGGTCGGCCAAATGTCTTTACCGTCGATGATTCGATCCTCCGGAACCTGAGCGCCGGCCAGCCCCGCGAATGTTGGCAACAGATCCATCGTCGTCATCAGTTCGTCGTTAACCTTGCCGGCGGGTATCTTTCCAGGCCAACGAATCACGGTCGATTCACGCATGCCGCCTTCAAACGTACTGCCTTTTTTGCCCCGCAGTGGCCCGGCGCTTCCGACGGCTGGTCCGTTGTCGGAAGTGAAAATCACCAACGTTTTTTCGTCCAGTCCTTGAGCCTTCAAAGTGTCCAGTATTTCCCCGACGGACCAGTCGATTTCGGCAATCGCTTGATGGAACAGTTGGTCCCGCGTTTTGTAGTCGATTGAGTTGTTTTCCTGTTGCAACGTGCTGATGATCCCCGGAGCGACGTCGTTCATGAATGGAGGCGATACGTGAAGCGGCCTGTGGGGGATCGGATGCGGCAAATAAAGGAAAAAGGGTTCGTCGTTGTGGTTTTCGATGAAAGCCACCGCGTGTTCCGTGATCCGCTTCGTCAAAAAGTCGGCGTTCGGTTCCATTTCTATCACGTTGTTGTTTTCCAACAGTGCCAGTGGCGGGAACTGGAATCTATCCTGACTTGGATGAAAGGGATGTATGTCATGGCTGTACGGAATCCCGAAGTAGTGATCAAAACCTTGCTTGGTGGGCAAGAATTCCGGTTGATCGCCAAGGTGCCATTTCCCGAAGATTGCCGTTTTGTAACTCGCTCCCTTCAAGACCTCTGCGATTGTGATTTCATCCGGATTCAACCCTTTGGGGTCTCCCGCGAGCAGCACCACAAAATTGGAACCTGTCGCCATATCAATTCGCTTGGGATAGCATCCCGTCATCAGCGCGGCGCGAGATGGCGTGCAGACCGGAGCAGCAACATAAAAGCTCGTTAGCCGACTTCCTTCGGCCGCCATCTGGTCGATGCGAGGCGTGCTGACGTGTTGGCCACCGAAACAACCAAGATCCCCGTAGCCCTGGTCGTCCGTGAAGATGACGACAAAGTTGGGTTTCTCAGCAGCCTGCAACGTTTCGGCGACGACATAAGAATGCGCAACTGCAAAGCAAACACAACAAATCAGCAATAAGGGTTTCATAGCGGTTAGGTTCCAAGTTCCAAGTTCCAA
>JAGQPO010001053.1 GCA_020426665.1 Planctomycetales bacterium | reverse complement strand
GCCTTTCCAGTGGCCGGAGAACTGCTTTTGTGTGCTGTGTTTCCAGGTCGTTTCCCTCCTTTGTGAAGGTTTTTCAATGAGAAACTGCTTTCTGGGTTCCGTTGTCGTTTTTAGCTTGATGGTCTTCTCGTTTACCGGTTGTGGTAGTGGCGATAGCAAGGTGATCGAGGCGCCGGCGACGACCGAGGACCTTTCGGCAGCCCCGCCCGAAATGAGCGACGAAGATTACGCCAAGGAGATGGAAAAAAGCATGAGCCAGTGAGCCGGAAAGTGTCGAGATCGACACCGGCAACTGTGCTGAGAAAGAAGGTATTAGATCGAACACTCGGCGAACGGATTCGCGAGCGTAACATCGGAATCACGTCGATGTCCGCACCTTGAAAGTGCATCAGCGTTGCCCCCAGCCATCACTGACGTAGGAACAGAGCTTGAGACGCCCCGAAATCTTGTTATTCGGCTTGGTGGCGACGCTTTCCGGATGCGATTTCTTATTCCAATCGCGAACTGAACTCACGGAGACGACCGGCAATGAACCAGTTCCCCCGGTCACGTCTCCATTGACCACTTCTCAAACAGTGACGCCGACACTTGTCGGAAAACACGTTTGTCGCGAGTGTCATGAACAGAATTATCAACTTCACCTTCACTCTGGTCACGCATCGACCTTTGCGACGACTCGTGATTCGAATTTAGCCCAAGTGTTCGCAGGCAAGACCGCAGATGCTGGACCGGCTTTCGGACAATTCAAGTACGAAATGTCAAGCGATGGTCTGCAGGTCAGTCGGCTAAGTGATCGCAATCAAACAGCGTTTCCACTTCAATATGTCCTCGGGTCGGGGCGGAACGCAATTACTTTATTGACGTTGCTGCCCGATGACGAACAAGGACCGGCCGGTTTAGAGCATCGTGTTTCGTGGTTTCGGTCACACGGCCAGTTTGGACTGACTCCAGGGCATGTGCACCAATCCCCTGAATCGGCGAATGATTTTCTTGGCGTCACCGTTCACGGAACGAAAATGCGTGAATGCGTCCATTGCCACACAACGTCTGGTGAGATCGTTGATCAGCAAATCCAGGGTCTGATCCCCAATGTGAATTGCGAACGCTGCCATGGACCAGGCAGTGAGCACGTGCGACTGGCGCGCCAGATGGAGACTCCTCCGCCATACTCCGTTGGAGTTGACAAATGGGATCTCGAATCCGAACTTCAATTATGTGGCAGCTGTCACCGTCTGCCTCGCAATGTGTCGATTAACGAATTGCGAAACTATCCAAGTGAGATGCTGAGATTCCAACCGATTGGTCTATTGCGGAGTGCATGCTATTTGGAATCGGACGGTCAATTCATGTGCACAACATGCCACAACCCGCACATGGATTCAGCGACCAAATCAAAAGACGAGTATATTCAGGACTGTCGGAATTGTCATTTGCCGGACACCGACGAACATGTTGCTTGTCCCGTGTCACCCACGGAGGGTTGTATCGAATGCCACATGCCCCCGTCGCAATTTGAACAGGGTATGGTGTTCCATGATCACTGGATCCGGATCCATGAGACTGACTGATTGGAGTGCGTCACTGGGACTTCATCCTATGTGGAATATCAATCTCAAACCGACCTTGATCAGCACATCACGAAACCGATTTGCCGTCGTTTGTCTATGCGGATTACTTGGCTTCTTTGCAGTGCTAGGCTGTGATCGACCGACGATCGGCCCACAAGAACCGCAACCGGAACCAACACCCCACGAAGTCGATTCGGAAGTCGTTGCAACGGTGCCGATTGACCCGAACGAATTGCGAGGCCGGGTAACCGAGGAGCTCTCCGCCGGCAATATTGACTCCGCCTACGAACACATTCGGGCGCTAATGTTGATAACCCCCGATGATCCACAAGCCAAAATTCTAATGGCGCGTGTGCTTGGCGAGCGGCAGAGGTTTCCCGAGGCAATTCGAATGCTTGACCGCTTGAGCGAATCATCGCCTGAAATGCGTCTTCCGGTTCTAGGCCAAACCGCCCAGTGGATGGTGCTTCAAGGAGATTGGGTCGGTGCGGAAAAGCGTTACCGCGAGATCCTCAAGGAGGCACCCGATGCGGTCATGGTACATCGAGAACTTTCGCGGCTGCTCAATTGCGAAGGTCGACGGCTGGAGGCTGTTGATCATCTGCGTGAGATGTGCCGGCAGGGGAATACCGAAGAATTCGAGCTGCGAGGACTACTGCGAGCCTCGATTCCTTTTTCCGGTGACGCGAAAAACATGGATTGCGATCCGATCGGAGGTCTGGGAATCTCGCGATACATGCTGGCGCAGAGCAAATGGGATGAAGCGATCGGCTTACTTGTGAATTCAAAGAATCCCACCGCGGCTGAAACAGCTTTGCTGGGTCGAATTTATGCTCAGCGGAACGATGTCGAAAAGCTCGCCGATTGGGTTGCCCACTGGTCGCCGGCGGACCGCCGAAACGCAGATGCGTGGTATGCACTGGGCACGCACGAAGCCAACTCGGGTCGACATGAATCAGCAGTCCGTTGTTTTTGCGAAGTGGTCCTTCTTGATCCGACCGACGGCGACGCGTATGAGAGCTTGAGCCGATCACTCCAGGCTCAGCACTCGGATGCCGAAGCGGACGAAGCGGCAAGGCGGTCGACATTGATCCAGCGAACACAATCACTCGGCAGTGAGATGGCCGAATCCGATACCCGAGACCTGAACAAGATTTCCGAACTCGCTGAATTGCTTGCCCAACTGCATCGACTGGACGAATCACTTGCCTGGCAGGCCGTTCAGCTTGCTTACAGTCAATCGCAGCTGACCACCGAACAATTGAAACAGCGCATGATGAACATTAATCGCGAACGTTTAGAGATTCTTGAGTCGGGCAAGATGGGTGCCACAGAAAGCTTCATCTTATGCGGCGTGGATCTTCAATCACTGCGATCCAAGTAGTAATTGGAAGATCGTTGTGACGCCCCGGGAGCGAGTCCGCAAAAAGGGGAAGGGGGTCGTTTTCAAAACGACCCCCTTCCCCTTTTTCACGATCCGCCGATTCCGGCCAGCCAGACGAGCAGCGCGATGATGGCGAAACAGACGGCGACGGAGATCGCAAATCCCAGCACGTCGGACTTGCGCGGACGTAGTGCCTCGATATCCGTTCCGGGAAACATCCGCTGGCCTTCGAAACGCTTTGGATCGCTATACGACTGTTCCAAATTCATGCGGTCAGTTTCCGGATCCGGATCAACTTCGGTTTTCATCTTGGCATAATACCGGTCCAACGCCAGTTGACTGTTTCGCGGCGTCAGGAAACTGGCGATGATCAGGACCAGGAATGGCAATAGCACCCGTGTCGGCAGTCGCAATGTTTCAAGCGTCGCCTTGGAAACGTTTGCCAAATCGATTCCGATGTAGTGATAAATCAAGAAATCAAGTTGAAACTGTCCTTCACCGATTGTTTCTCCGGTCCGCCGCTGGGTGACGATCGTGGTGGAACCGTCCTGTTCGGTGCTGATCATTTCCATCGATTCGTCGCCGACCGGTTTGACGCCATTGCCCCAAAAAATCGCTTTGTCGCCTGACTTCAAGACAACCTGGATCTGATCTCCGACCGCACATTCCGGTGGCTCGGCGCCGATCTTTTCAAGCAACTTGGTGTCCTCTCTCTGCTTTGCTTCTTGGACAGCTTCGACCCAGGCTTCGTGTCTGGCAACGTCGGCGGGCGTTGCCGTCCGTGTGATCGTCTTGGTGATTTTGTTGGTCGTGACTGACCACTTGGGGTCCGTTCGCATCTCGGGAGAAATGATCGGCAACACGAACGGCAAGATGAAAAAGAAGAGCGTCGAAAATGCAATCGTGACCCAGACTGCAATCGCATTAGCGCGTCGCCAATACATCCCGATCCAGAACGGAGCTGCGAACAGAATGGGTAACTCAATTGCAAATGTGAATTGTGCGAACACATTCGCCATTGTGATGGCAACAACCGATGCGCCGACGATGATCGCAAGCCCAGTGATTCTGGCGACCTTGACACTCTCCCCGTCCGATGCGGTCGGGTTGACGTATGGCGTGTACAGATTTCGGGTGATCAAAGCAGAGCTGACGATCATATAGGTGTCCGCCGAACTCATCATCGCCGCCATCAAACAAGCGAGCATCAGACCGACCAAACCCATGTTCAGCGGCCCAAGGATTTCGCGGGCTGCGATCCCCCAGACCAAGTCCGGATCGACCGCCAATTCCGGTCTGCCGGCAAGCAATGCCAGTGCGATCAGGGCCGTGATTGCCCAGCCGACCGTGCACAGTCGCTTCAGAAAGTTGCCGACGACCAGGCCGATTCGCGCCTCGTTTTCGCTTTTTGCGGAACCACCCCCGGTCGCAATAAAGTGCGGCTGAACGACGATCCCGACCAACGCCAAGACCGTCAATGCGACAATGTACTGCAACGGAAACTCGCCCGCGCTTGGTCCGGTAAACAAACTGAAGTGGTCCGCCGAGACACGCTCGTGCATGATTGTGAAACCGTCCATGAATCCTTGCGTCGTCGGATCGCCAAACTGTTGAACCAGCGCCCACAGACCATAGGGAATCAGAAGGACACTTAACAGGATGATGAAGATCCCTTGAATCAAGTCCGTCCAATAGGCCGCCGTCAGTCCACCCAGTACCCCGTAGGCGATGACGATTGCGGCCAACCCCGGAATTAAGAAGAACTTGAGGTCGTAACCGGCGATCTGCTCAAATCCCATCAAGGGGACGGCAAACTTGGCGATCGCCGACAACATGGTCGACAGATAGAACATGTAAAACACAATCGCAAACACCGCATAAGCCGCCCCTAGGGCGGTGGACTCGTAACGTTCGACGAACCAATCGCCGAGTGTCAAATGCCGCATGCGTCGATACCACACGGCGGTGATCCAATAGACCGGCGTCACGAACAACCACATCAATGCCGACCACACGCCGCTTAAACCGCTGGTCCAGCCCGTCCGTCCGACCTGAATCGGTTCATGTGCCCCCGTTCCGGCGCCGAACGCGGCAAAGGTCTGCAACAGCTTGCCAAACCCTCGCCCCCCCATGAAATAATCTTCTTGGCCTTTGACGCGTCCCATCGCCCACAATCCAATGGCGATCATCACAACAAAATAGGCGGCGACAACGGTGTAATCGATCCAGGTCATCAGCGGCTCTCAGGCAGGCGTTTTCGGCGGGAGGGTCCAACAGAATACACTGTCGGGTCACAGGGGTGTGAGATGCCTAAAATCGCTCGCCGCCCAACAGGTTGAACTGCGGACCCTGGATCACGGCGCCATGACGTAGTGCCTCGCTCAAACGCATGACACCTTGGTCGGATACCTTCGTCGACTCCAGCCCGATCGCCGTCAGCCCCTCCAGCACATGCAAGTGCTTTATGCCTTCATCGTGCACGTCACAAGACGACAGATCCAACCGAGAAAGCTTGTTCAAATCGCCTAAACAGACCAGCCCGGCGTCGCTAACTTTGGTTTTGGAGAGGTATAACGACTGCAAGTTCGGCTGATGTCGCGTGATTTCCAATAAACCTAAGTCGCCAACCGCCGTGTTTTCCAACGACAACGATGACAGCTTTGGAAGATCCGCCAGCGATGAAAGTTGCTCGTCAGTGATCTTCGTCCCGGAAAGATCCAGCACCCCCGTGTCGATGTCGATGCGGGCCCCCAACGATCGATAGACTCCAAGGGCAGATTCTTCAGCCGACACAACCTCCGCTTCAACGGGCAATTCAAAATCCAATTCGACGACATCGGTCGATTCGTTTGAACTTGGTACCATCATCGGCGTCGGGTCGGACGCGGTCAATTCCGGCTCTTGCAACTCCGGTTGCAAGAATTCAGGCGACACCGACTCCAGCACCGACTGGTTCG
>JAGQPO010001052.1 GCA_020426665.1 Planctomycetales bacterium | reverse complement strand
GAACTTGGAACTTGGAACTTGAAACCTGGAACCTGGAACTTAAATGAAAGAGCCTGCTTCGCATCGCATTTCGATTCCCAGCCGGCTGTGCGCCAGACTGGATGAGTTTCGGCGTGCGCTGCTGGGCATTGTGCTTCGTGAGCTGCTGTTCGGTGTTCTGCTGGTGGCGGCGGTTGCGTTTTGGGTAACGCTGATTCTGGATCGGTTTGTCGAGACCGCCGCTTGGTTACGCATGGGATTGCTGGCCGCGATCATTGTGTCGATCGCATACGCGTTGATCAAACTTTGGCGTGTCGTTTGGGATTGCCGATCTCCGCTGCGAATTGCTCAAGTGATGTCGCGTCGTGACCCGATGTTCGGTGATCACCTGGTCGGTGCCCTCGAACTGGCGGACAGTGAATCGGAGCAGGCGCGATCGGCGACACTGTGCGTTGCCGCACTGGAACAGGTTGCCGACGAAGCGGAATCGCGTGACCTGGGCGAGGCCTTGCCGGATTCAAGGGTGCGACTGCTTGCAAGCGTATTAGGCGGATTGTTGGTTTTGGTGACGTGCATCGGATTGTTTTTTCCTGCGATGGTCACCAACGCTGCACGCCGGCTGCTTGCTCCCCACGCAATGATTCCACGGTTCACGTTCGTGTCACTGCCCCCGATGCCCGACGAGTGGATTGTGCCACGAGACGAAGCATCTTCGTGGACGGTGGAATTGGAATCCGAAAGCCGTTGGATACCGGACCAGGCAAAGTTGACGATCGGAACCCGAACGGTGACCGCGAAAGCGGAGATGCCGTCGGATCGAAACGCGTCAATCTCGCATGATCTGACGGGCAACAATGGCGGCCGATATGATTTCGAGATCCCCAGGCTGTTTGCGGAAACCGAAGCGTTGCTTTCCATCGGCGACGCAACCGCCAAGTTACGTTTCGTTCCCAAACAGCGACCGCAATTGACGGAGTTGATCGCAACGGTTCGGTTACCCGATTACTTGCGTGACCGCGTTACCGGAGGCGTCATGCAGGGAAGCTTTGACAACGGCGTGGTCTCCGCGATTCAGGGAGGATCGGTATCACTGGCAGTGACGACTTCGGCAAAACTGCGTGATGCGAGCGTGGACGGGAACAAGGTTGACACAGTAGGCCACAGGTTTTCGGTTGTGATACCGGATGCGCAAGAAAGTGTTCGACTGGAATGGACGGATACCGACGGATTGCAGGTGAATGAACCGCTGGTGGTCTCGGTTCGCAGATTGCCAGACGATCCACCGACATTGCTTGTGGAAAACGATGTCATCCCGAGCCGGGTACTGGATAGCGAATCAATAGGCTTTTCAATTGATGCCCACGACGACTTTGCAATTCGCCGCGTCGGATTGGAATGGAAATCGAAAGTCGAATCGGGCGAGCGCGTGTTGGGCCGAGGAGGAAAGGACGCTTCGCTGAAAGCGATTTTTCAAGCGACCGGACTGTCCGTCGCACCGGGAGAAGTGGAACTGCGTTTTTGGGTCGAAGATGATTTCCCAGGGCGTGAACGGGTCTATTCGGAACCAATGGGAATCAACGTACTTACCGCGGATGAACACGCGGTTTGGATCGCGGGACAATTCGCACGGTGGCGACAAGCGGCATTGGATGTCCGCGACCGTGAACTAAGCCTTTTTTCGCGCAACCGCGAATTGGCGTCAGCTGATGCGCGGGAACGTGACCAGGATTGGCGAACCGCAGTGGCACAGCAGTCGCGCGCCGAAGAGTTTAACGGTCGACAGCTGCAAGCTCTAACCGCTGAGGGCGAATCGTTATTGCGTCAAGCAGCTCGCAACAATCAAGTCGCCGTTGATTATGTCGAAAAGCTTGCCGAGACCATCAAGTCGTTGGAAGGAATGGCCGAAGAACGCATGCCCCGCGTCGCCGAACTACTGAAACAGGCCTCTGAACAGGACGAATCAAAGTTCGCGGAAATGATCGACCAGGAAACTTCACAGGGCAAACTGCCGCAACAACCCGGCGATGGAGACAAAGGTGGATCAGAACAAGCGGATGACGACCAACCTGCCGAGCGTGTCGGTTTGGCCGGAACGACAATCCTGGACACATCCAAACGTGAAGACCAAACGGCGGAAGAACCGGAAGAAGACTCGCTGAAAATTGCGTTGGAAGACCAATCCGATCTGGTCGCTGCGTTTGATGCGGTCGCGGACGAATTGGAAGAACTGCTGGGCAATATGGAAGGCAGCACGTTGGTCAAGCGATTGAAGTCGGTCAGTCGGCTTCAGGACCGTGTCGCCACGCAATTGGGACGTGAAATCGGTGATACGTTCGGCCAACCAAATGATGTAAATTCATCGTCGGTTGCATCGATTGTCGCCGATGTCGACGACTCTGCGATCCGCGTCCGCACGGTGCTGGATGATTTAGAGGCGTTTTGCAAGCGACGTGACATCGAACACTACGCTTCAGTCTTGCAAGAGATGAAAGCATCGGACGTGTTGGAACAATTCAAGATGCTGAAGGAACGTGTGGCAAGTCGACCAGGTGTCTCGATCTCCATTGCAGAATTCTGGGCGGACAATTTGGATCGCTGGGCTGATGATTTAGTGGATCCGGGATCGGAACAGCCCGAGTCGGGGCCGCAGAACAATCAATCGCTGTCGCCCGAAGTGGTTGTGGAAGTCTTGCGGATCTTGGAAGTCCAAGTCAACTTACGCGAACAAACTCGGGTGGCCGAGCAAGGTCGCGAAACGATGAAACGTGACGATTACATGGGCGAGGCGATTCGTTTGAGCGAGGCGCAGGACAGATTACGTGACCGATTAGATGTTGTCGTTGATTCAGTCGAAGCGTTGCCTAATTCGGCGTTGAACTTTGCCGGTGAGATCGAAGTATTGGACGCCGCCAGCGCGGCAATGGTTGACGCGTCCAAAACGTTGGTCTCACCCGAAACCGGGCCGCCTGCGGTGGCCGCGCAAACCGAAGCCATTGAATTGCTACTGCGAAGCAACAAAATCAGCCCCAGCGGCGAAGGCGGTGGTGGCGGCAGCTCCGGCGGAGGTGACGGCGGCGAAACGGACCAGGCAGCAATTGCGTTGTTGGGACGGGGACTCAATGAGTTGGCCGTCGCACGCGAATCAGAAACCAAACTGTCGGTCGGCCAGGACCGCGGTGAAGTTCCCGAGCGTTGGCGTGAGGGACTGGACAAGTATTTCGATCGAATGGAACAGCGACGATCGGCGACCGTCAAGGGAGAGACAAAATGAATCGTCGATTGGTTCTTTTATTCGCCATCGTCCTGGTGCTGTCCAAGACCGCAGCGCCACAGTCCCCGAACGTCGGCGAGATGGTTTCTCGGGACGTCCAAGAGATCTATGCGAAAGGACTCGGCTTCTTGCAGCAAACGCAAAACGAACGTGGCACATGGCCGGCCGGCGAAGGTGTCGGTCCGGGGACGACCGGATTGGCGGTGCTCGCTTTTTTGGCGTCGGGTGAAGACCCGAATCATGGCCCCTATCGCAACGTGATCCGCAGCGGGTTGCGGCATATCATCGGCAGCCAATCCGGCGTCACCGGTTACATGGGCCCCAGCATGTATCACCACGGCTTTGCAACGCTGGCATTGTGCGAAGCCTATGGGGTGGTCGACGATACCGATTTATTCGCCCAGGACGAATCAGAGAACAAGCGAACTTTGGGCGTGGCAGTCGAGTTGGCCGTACGGGCCGCGTTGACCAGTCAGAAACGCAACCGATCGGGGGCATGGCGATACGCGCCCAATGCCAGCGATGCCGACACGTCGGTATCCGGTGCGGTCTTGATGGGGTTACTTGCGGCGCGCAACGCGGGCATTGAAGTGCCCGACGAATCGGTCGACAAGGCGATCGATTACTTCGTCAGCATGACCGCCGACGACGGCACCGTCGGGTATGCAAGTTCCAGCGAAGGCGGCGGAGAATCGTTAGCGCGAAGCAGTATTGCAAACCTGGTTTTCTCCATCGCAAGACGCAAAGAATTAAAAGCCTTTCAAACGACGTCACGCTACATCATCAGCAATCGTGACGCCGAAACGACATGGCCGGAGTACGCCAGATACTATCAGGCACAAGCCTTGTTTCAATCCGATGTTGAAATCTGGGCACAATGGAATGATCGTCTGATCCAGAAACTGAAACGCGCTCAAAAACCAGACGGCAGCTTTGACGGAGGCCTCGGGGTGACAAACAGTACGTCAATGTCATTGCTGGCTTTGGCCGTGAACTTTCGTTTCCTGCCGATCTATGAGCGATAACATGACGCGAATCATGGCAAACCACACTTGCGTTGGGCCAAGGGCGCCGCATCCGGCATGGTCCGTCGCGATTTGGATCACCTTGGCGGCCCAGTGCATTCCAACGCGTGCTGCCGATGAACCAGAAATGCGGTTTCGATTTGCCGACGGCAGTGAAATGGTGGGGCGATTGGATACCGCCAACGTGGACGAACAGATCCAAGTCCACTCCCATGCGTTTGCTCAGCCGATGCAGGTTTCCACCGACGACCTATTGGAAGGCCGCATCATGCGACCGCCCGTGATTGCACCGGATCAGCCGACGGAGACTTCATCGCGTTTCGCATTCTTGCTTGCCGACGGCAGTCAATTGGTAGGAACGGTTTCGGATCGGTTGAAACCGGCAATCGGGATCCAGACCCAGCACTTGGGACGCCTGACAATTCAGGATGACAGCATCGTACGTATCGTCCAGCAATCCGAGATGCCAGACCAAATCCTCTCCTTGGCGAACTCAAGATTTAGGTTTCGCCATGAAACCGGATGGAGCTTTAACGACGAAGGCCTACGTTGTACCGAGCCCGAAGCAGCGACGGTCGCAAATTATGAATTGCCCAGTCGATTCCGGCTTCGCTTGAAAGTCATCTGTGACGGCGACGCAGACTTTGAACTTTCGCTCGGCGATCGCTCCGTCATCGGAGCAGGGCAGGGCAGTGGTCGCGTGGACCGTCGCGGTGGATCACTGTCGCGTCTACCGACCGAGCGTCTTGTCACACGTCTGGAGTGGGTTGACCACAGTGTCTCCATTGTGCGCAGTAACGCGAGTGTTTCCAGCGCCGAGGTGTTCGATCCAGATGCCCGAAATGGTCGGCTGGAGATCGATCTGTATTGCGACCAAACCGACGGCCGCCTGATCGCGACCAGCAACGGATTGATGATGGCGAATGTCAAATTAGCAGATGAAACACCGGAGCTTAGAAGTGTGCTGACGTTGATCAGCCGTCGCGACGCGGTCGTCGTAACCGGATTGGACCTTTTTCATTGGAACGGCATCGAACCAACATCGAGACGGTTGCCCGATCGATTTACGATGCTTCGTGACGGAACATTGATCAATGATGTCGCGGACGACTGGGAGCCCAATCGATTTCACCTCCGCGAAAAATGGCATGCTTTCGACGAGCTGTCGCGTATGGAGTTGTCTGGAAATCTGGTGACGGCGACGGCTTGCGAGTTGACGCTTACCGACGGCACCCGACTGCGCGGCCGAATTGATCAGGCCCCGCAGCAGTCCGACGGACAGGTTGAACAAGGGGAATCGTCAACGTTAATCATCAACGGGGATGCAGTCGCAGAAACCGTGGCGGTCGATCCGAAGACCGTGACACGAATTATCGGCAGGGCAAACGACGTGGGCCCCGTGGATGCGGCATCGGATCAATTCATCGCCACCGGGATTCGTCTGCAAGGCCGCTTGGTTGACGGCCGCGATTGGGGCGCGACGTTTGGTTGGCGTCCGGACGTCGGAAACGATGTCATGGGAATCGTTGCCGAACAAAACGCGGAGGTTCAAATGGGCCGCACAAACTCGCGTTCAGTCGATCGTGTCGATTCCGAACCCGTGTGCTTTTTGGAACTTCTTAGCGGAGATCGGTTACCAGGCGAATTCGTATCATTTGCAAATGAAGGTGTCCACTTTCGAAGCGACTTGGCTGGTCAGGTCATTGTCGCGTCGGCTGATATCGGCCGTGTCCGATTGCAGCGCGGCGTAAAACCTGATCCGTCGGAATCCCAAATGTTATTAAGTCTGCCGCGTCAAATGCAGGATTCCCCTCCAACACATCTGTTGGTTTCGACAAACGGCGATGCTTTGCGTGGGCGATTACTTTCCATTGATTCCCAAGAGGCTCGCATCGAGGTTCGTGGCAGAACTCGCATTGTGGAACAGGACAGGATCTCTGAGATCATTTGGCTGGACCAGAAAATGCCGATAACAAACGACTGCCGCTACGTTGTCACGACTGCCGGGGGAGGACAATTGGGTTTGCAGTCAGCGGAGTTCGACGGAATGCAGTTGCGAGGGACACATTCAATACTGGGCGACTGTCAAATCCAAAGCGGTGATTTGACGTTACTGCGTTTCGGCAACCGTCCGAACGTTCCA
>JAGQPO010001051.1 GCA_020426665.1 Planctomycetales bacterium | reverse complement strand
TGGAGGACGTCCCCGGCGTCGGCAAAACCCTGGCCGCAAAGGCATTGGCGGGAAGCATTGACACACAATTCAGCCGAATCCAGTTCACGCCTGACCTTCTGCCCAGCGATATCACGGGCAGCTCGATTTACCGCAGTGATACGCGGGATTTTCAATTCACACCGGGGCCGATCTTTTCTAATGTCGTGCTCGCCGACGAGATCAATCGAGCTCCCCCTCGAACGCAATCGGCGCTTTTGGAGGCGATGAGCGACCGCCAGGTTTCCGTAGACGGAACCACCTATCCCCTGCCAAAACCGTTCATCGTTGTTGCGACTCAAAACCCATTCGAGTTCGAAGGCACTTATATTTTGCCGGAGAGTCAAATGGACCGGTTCCTGATGCGAACCAGCGTCGGGTATCCGGCGATGGAAAGTGAACGCCAGGTTTTGTTGTCGCATCGCGACGGCGAACCCGTCGATCGGATCAAAAGCGTCGTCACCGCCGATGAAGTTCTGGAGGCCCAGTCGGCCGTTCGTTCGGTTCGCGTCGACGAATCGTTGCAAGACTATTTGTTAACCATTGTCAGCAAAACGCGATCGACCGACGCGTTTCGACTGGGCGTCAGCACCCGAGCGGCACTCAGTTTTTATCGCGGATGCCAGGCCCGAGCGGTGACGGAGCAACGAGATTTTGTGACACCCGATGACGTCAAATCGCTTGCCGTCACGACACTGTCTCACCGAATCTTGATCGACGATTTTTCCGGAAACGCCAACCGTTTGACAGCCGAAAACATGATGGCGGAATTGCTGCGTAGCATTCCGGTTCCCGTATAAGTTGGCATCCCAACCACGCCGATACTCGTTTTGACCGCTGCAGAAACAATGACCGATGCGACGCGTTTCGGGGTGATCGGAACCGGTCGTATCACCCGACGATTGGTCGCCGATTTGCAATCAACCGATGGCGTGTCGGTAACGGCGATCGCAAGCCGTACCCAAGATCGCGCCGACTGGTTCGCATCGCAATACGGAATCGCTGCGGCGGTTCAAGGGTACCAGCAATTGCTTCAGCGCGACGACGTGGATGGCGTTTATCTGTCGTTGCCACCATCCATGCACTCCGAGTGGTGTCTTCGTGCAGCCGAAGCCGGCAAAATGATTTTATGCGAAAAACCGCTGGCAACGTCGCTGCAAGAAGCAATCCAAATCAACGCCGCGTGTGACCAGGCCGGCGTTCGTTGGTTGGATGCGACCGGATGGTTACATCACCGTCGAACAGCAGAAATGTTGGCACTGGCACGTAGTGGTCAGTTGGGAAAGATCGGACACATCAGTGTCGCGGTTTCATTCTATCGCCCCTTCCAATCCGGTGAACATCGGCTGGATCCGGCACTCGGCGGTGGCTGCCTTTTAGACCTGGGTTGGTACACAACCGGGGCGTCGTGCTTGTTTGCCGATCAGTTGCCGTCGAAAGTATTTGCAGATTCTATCGAAGAGAATGGAGTGCCTATTCGAACAAATGCCATGCTGTGGTTCGACGGTGACCTGACGGCTGGATTTTCGTGCGGTTATGATACGGCGACGCGTAAATGGTTCGAAGTTGCCGGCAGCGAAGCGTCGGTCATCTGCGACGACTTTACGAGGCCTTGGGCGGACAGGCCGACCCGATTTTGGGTCCACGACGCAAAAGGCGAAGTGCAGGCCTTTCAGGTTTCCGATCGGCAGGAGCAGCGGATGATTGAAACACTCGTCGGCCAGTCTTCGTTGGAACCATTTAACTCACTGGCACTGCGTACCCAGTTCGTCTTGCAGGCGTTGGCCGAATCGGTGCAGACCGGGCTGCCGGTTCACCTGGATCATTCAACTCTCGTTTAGTGGTGTTGTCATGCGAGTCGTTGTCGCAATCATCCAACCAACAAAACTTTCCATCGTCCGTGACGCGCTGCGCGAATTGGATTTAGATGACATCACGGTTTGCGACGCGATGGGATACGGCCGCCAGCACGGTAAATCAGCGCTGTTTCGTGGCAATGAATACAAGGTGGACTTGTTGCGCAAAGTCGTCATTGAGGTTCTGGTTCAAGAAAACCAGCTGGAAATGGTGATTGATGCGATCTGCCGAACGGCGTTGACTGGATCGACCGGCCAAATCGGCGACGGAAAAGTATTCGTTTTGCCGGTCGCGGACGTGATCGACCTCGCCGATCCCGCGCCGGAGTATCGGTAGAATTCCATCCAACGCTAATTGTCGTGCCCGCATCTCAACCTGAAGGCGTCAGTATTGAAGATGCGATTTTTAGCCCGAAGGGCGATACACAGCACTTCGAAACGAACACGCTGGGGTTTTGACGTCCCTTAGCCAGCGTAGCGTTCATGTTAAAAGATGGATTGACCAGCGAGATCGCCTTTTGGTAATTCCCCGGTTCCTCTTTTTACTCTCGGACTCGGAAATTCACGGATGATTTCGACTAGAAAGCTCGGCACACTCGCTGTGTTTGTAATGTTCGCGTGTTCCAACCCATCACAATTGGTTGCCCAAGTCAATCAACAGCGGGGGGCGACGCTCGGTGGCATTGCCGGCGCGATCGCAGGCGGATTGATCGGTGACCATAACGACGAGGCGGGCGCTGGAGCCGCGATCGGGGGTGTCGTCGGCGCAGTTGCCGGCGGAATCTTGGGGAATGCCGCCGACAAAGAAGCGGAACTCGATCGGCAACGCGCCGCATACTATCAAGCGCAACAACAACAATATGCCGCTCAGCAGCAAGCCGTGATTCAGCAGTCGGCGGTGACCTTGCAGGACGTCGTCACGATGTCGCGTACCGGGCTGAGCGACCAAGTGATCGTCAATCAAGTTCGTCAACGCGGCTATCTGGGTAAATTGACAGTGAACGACATCATTGCGCTGCACCAGCAGGGAGTCAGCGAAAACGTGATCACGACGTTGCAAACAGTCGGGCCGCCCAAGGCGCCGATCACCGTAGCGCGCCCTGCACCGCCGGTCGTTCAGCAGCATATCCATCAACCGGCGCCGATCATTATCCAAGAGCACGTCATTCAAAATTATCCGCCGATCTACTATCGGCACAGTCACCGTCCGACCTTCTACTATCGGCACTGATGTTCCAAAACAAGGAACATCGATTGCCTGTGCGAAAACGATCGCGACGTTACCTGTTATGGCTTTGCTACGCCGGATTTGCGTTTGCGTTTCTGGCCCTGGTCTCTCGCAATTACGTATCGCGGATTGCAGCGGAGCGAATCGGTTCGTCGGTGCTGTCGACATCCGTAACGATTCAGGCGATTTACCTGGGCTGGGGGACAATCCAAGTCCGCGGCATCACGGTCATGGAGCCAAACATCGACGACGCGCCCCAGGTCCAGGTTGATTACGTTGACGTAACCACTTCTGTGATCGCCGGTCTCTCCAGCGGCGTTTGGGTCGAGAGACTATTTGTCTCTGATCCACAGCTTCACGTACGTTTTGACGATGAAGGTACGTTGCAATCGGTTTTCCCGACCTCACAGGGTTCCGGAGGAGGCGATGCCAAGATTCCGCTGGCGTCGTTATTGGTTCAGCGAGCCCGATTGATCGTCCATCACGGTGATCGCGAGTTCGCCGCGATTGACGGCGCGAATCTGGTGGCAAAGTTTGCCGACAAGATCGATATCCGCGGACGCGTTGATCAGGTGATGAATGGGAATGTCGCGTTCCAAACCCTGGTCGACGCAACGACATTTGCCGGGGACAGCTTGGTACAGGTCGACGGCTGTCGTTTTGACGTTGAATCCTTTCCGGGAAACTTGATGCCCTCCGTGATTCGAGATCAGGGTGTCGGTTGTGACATCGCTGCCCGGATCAAGGTTCACCATCCTGCGGGGGTCACCGACCCACGTCTTCATCCCGCACAAATTCGTGTGTTGATCGAAAACCTTGCATCCAGCGACTTTGGTAACGTCTTCGATCGAATGGCTGTCACGGTTCAGACAAACGATGATGGCTTGGCGGTCGCTGTCGATGCCGATCCGCTTAGCGGCCAAGCGGCTTTGCGTCTTACTTCCGATAGTTTCTCCCCGCCGCTGCAGGTCGACGTTGCCGGCGATGTGCGTGGCTGCAACTTGGGGCCGATCTTGAACCGCTTCGTTCCAGACGTTGACGCCAATGCAACGATCAGCCTGACGACCAGATCGCAAATCAATTGGGACGGCGAAATTGTTTCGTTTCATAACACGGTGCATTCGGTTGCC
>JAGQPO010001050.1 GCA_020426665.1 Planctomycetales bacterium | reverse complement strand
GTCGGATTCAACGGACTGGAAGTCCGTTGTACATGTCTCACTAAGCCCCCGAATGAATTCTGGTCAAAGTGCTAGTTCGTCAGCACGCTGATCGCCGCGGCGGCGATGGTTTGGTGGACTTGGCTGGTGGGGTGGATGATGTCCCAGTAGAAATACGTGGCTCCTTCAGCTGGGGTAATCAGGCCGGACGCGATGTCTGCTAGCGCGGCGTCGGTTGTGTTGGTCAGGCCGAAGGCGTCGGGGAAAAGCAGTCCCAGGATCGTCAGGTTGTACGTGTCCAATCTGTGGATCGTGATCCCGAGTTCGGACTCGAGCGAATTGAGACGTCGGTTGAGTTTGCGGTTGAATTGCCAGGAAAAATAATTCAACACTAGGCCCTGCAGTGTTCCGTTGACCGCCGGTGTCGTGCCCAACGGCGATAGTCCGGGGATCAGGAATTCGTCGGCGCCGGTGGCAACCAGGTCGCGCACGTGGGCTTCGATGTTGTCAACAACTGGACCGGGAGCGCTGTATGTGAACAGGTCATTTGATCCGGCCCACAGGATCGTCAGCTGACTGGGGTCTGATACGCCAACAGTTAATCGATACAAATCGATTTGCACTCCAACGGTCGGGATCACGGTACCAGGCGGCGTTTCGAAGATGCCCTCCGGTGGTGCTTTGTAACCGAACCCTGAGCTTGCACCGCCGACAGCGAAATTCAACATCTGCGGATCGGACAGTCCGAGCTGTTGCTGCAGAAAATCGATCCAGATCGGACCGTTACTGAACCGGCCGGCAAAATATGCCTCGGCCGGCGGGATCCCCGTTGCCGCAAAACTGTTGCCCGTGTCACTGAGGCTGTCACCAAAGACGACAATTCGGGAATACTGGGCGTGGACGACCGAACATGATGCAACGAAGAAAATGGTGAAGGCGATGAACGTTGATCGAGTCATTCGAGACATGTGAGGCTCCAATACAGGTTCGGCGAGCTGGCATGAGATCATTCGCCGCAATGTAGGGGGAGCGGGTACAGTCCTGCTACCAGCGCGCGATGGCACCTCTCCGGTTTTGGTTTGTTTGTGTGAAGGTTATGGCGACTGGAGAAAGAGTTCCGGATAGGAAAATTTTGAATGTTTGACCGATCTACTGTGGAACGTTTTGCGATTCGAAGGGCGGGATGATAGGTGGCCACGCTGAAACTGGCGGTTTTGGGGACTGTTTATTTGGCCTTGCTAATTGGGTAGTTTTTTGAGGAAGTTAGCCTCGAGCATCGCCAGGTCTCGGCCGTCGATGTCGTTGCCTCCGTCGAAATCAAACGATGTGTCGTAGGTTTTGGAGGTTGGCGGTTGAAGGAATGATTGTGCGAATTGTCCGTAGTCTTGGACATCCACGTCGCGGTCTCCGTCGCTGTCGCCAGAGAAGCGGAAAAATCGGTCGCCGATTTCATCTCCAAATACATAGTCGTCTCCTGCTACGCCGTCTGCGTTTCCGTCCAGTGTCATGCCGGCGATTTCAATGCGCGACGCATTGATTATCATTTGATAGTTTCCGTCGGCCAGGGACTTTGTCGCTCCGCTTCGGGTATCGACCGTCGGTCCTGCAAGAAATTGAATTGAGATCACTGTTTTATTTGACTCAACCGACTGGCTTAACTCATAGGCCGCGAATTCATTCGTCCCGGTGTTCCTGATCTGGAGTACATCATTCTGGGACTCGTCAACTGTGACGACGGAATCAAATGTCACGTCGATGGCGTCAACGATCGAACGCTGAAATGCTCCTTTGTTGATCGAAACGGATTCGACTCGCGGCGCGGCGGTCGAGCTAGGGACTCGTTCGAATGCGCCGATGTCGTAGCCGTCACCCTGTGATCTGGGCGTTCCATCACGATCGATCGCGACTTGGCCGGTTAAATCGACACCAACGTCGAGCAATGTAGAAGTGTCGCTGAGATGGTAATCGTTGGTGGAAACCGAGACGAAGTCTCCGGCGGTCGCCACTCGATTGTCGCTGGAGGCGGCAACACTGGGAATCGTTGCCTGGAAAAACGCGTTGTTCCGCCAATCCCAAGAGTCTACACCGCCGCTGCCGCCAGCAAATTGCAAGGTCTGCAGTATCTGATCGCCAAACGTCGTGTTGAAGACTTTTAAGTTCGACAAATTGTCTTCCGCACGGATTGCTTTTTCGACGTCATAAATCACGGCGTTCTTTAGTGTGACGTTCGCATTGCCTCGGGTGCCGCGCAGGCGAAACGCGATTTCGCTGTCGAATACAGTCACTCCGTCAAACACCGCTTCGACTTTTTCTTTCATATTGAACACGGCTTTATTCGCAATAAAGCCGTCTCGCACCCAGCCGTGCGCGACAACGTCACGGAGGGTGATTTGCATCCGCTCGGCCGTTTCCCAGTTCGTGGAAGCGACCTTGGTGTCGATTGCGTTTTCGCCAGGACGCTCTCCCGCGAACCAGAAATCGTTGAAATCCTCTGTTAGAGGACTGGTCCAAAAGTGGCACTGTTCGATCACAATGTCGGTTGTGGTCGCCGGATCGCGATTCGGGTCGGCCTGGAAGGAGTCTCCAGAAACATGGTGGATTTCTGTATTGCGTATCGTCAGCCCTTGGGTCTCAGAGAACACGACGCCGTGGGCATCTTGCTGATTGGTGAATGACCCAGCCAAAAAGTGATGGATTGTCAGTCCGTCGATCAACAGACGATCGACATCGGTCCCGTCAATTCCATCGCTGATTCCGTTTCGCACTTCCATGTTCCGCAAGATCACATCGTGTGCGTTGCGTATGCGAACGGCATCACCAGAGTTTTTTCCTCGATCAACGACAATCTCTTCAATGACGACGTTGTCGGCGTAGACAGATAGGCCCTGGATGATCGGCGCGGCACCTTCACCAAACGAAGTCACTACAATGGGCTCTGCTGCCGTTCCTGGATCATCGACAGTCAGTGATTCATCCCAAACTGATCCGCGTCGCAAAAAAACTTGATCGCCGGCTGTCAATTGAATACCGAAAAGGTGGTTGAGGCTTTGCCACGCCTCGTTGGGCGAGTTGCCAAGGTTACCGTCGTTACCTCCAACGGAATCGACGTAATAGCTGGCAAGCACTCTCCGAGCCTCGAGCGGCTCGAGCATGAGACGACGGTGGCCAATTGCCGAAGGGACTGAACAAAAGTTGAGAACTGTATGAATCCAGTTTCTGATGTTCATGTGTCGCTTATGCTCGGTGGGAAGAATGAAGGCAAATCGAAAATGGTGGATAGAGGCTGGGGAAGATTGCAATCAATGATTCTTGGTTGGCTAGGTGACGCAGACAAGTCGAAAAAGGCACGGTGCGGGGTAAATTCGGAATCGAAATTAGTAAGTGGTGGACGAGGTATTACTGGCACGCTTTGAGTTTTGTGACCGGATGGTCGAGAATTGGGGACGGAACAGGACATGTCGCCTCGCGAATCGCTAGGGGCATAGACGGATTGGCTGGGATTTGCTGATGCAGACCCGTAGATGTCTCGGAACAATTGTGGCCACGGCGTCGTCGGCTTGCTAACGCCAACGAAGTTGGATCGCGGTAGAAATCAACGCGGCCAAAAACTCAGTCGTGGGCACTGATCGGCTGATCGTAAGTCGCTGATCGCTGCTATGAAGGGA
>JAGQPO010001049.1 GCA_020426665.1 Planctomycetales bacterium | reverse complement strand
CCAGTGTGATGACGGGACGACATCCGTTTCGTACGAATGTGCCCAACCATGGTCACTACATGCGGCCGCAAGAAGTGACCGTTGCCGAAGCACTGAAAAACGCAGGCTATGTCACCGGGCATTTCGGCAAATGGCACATCGGATCGGTTCAACCGGACAGCCCGACAAATCCAGGCGGCGCCGGGTTTGATGAATGGCTGTCGGGGCTGAACTTTTTTGACAACGACCCGTACTTGAGTCGTAACGGTGTGTATGAACACTGCCAAGGTGCCGGATCGGTGATCACCATGGACGCGACCATCGATTTTCTGACAAAGCATCACAATGGTGATCGTCCGATGTTCGCGGTCACTTGGTTTCCGTCTCCGCACGATCCGCAGGTTGAATTGCCGCAGGGAATCGAAGGAGCGGCAACCCTGTACGATGATCAGAAAACCAAGAAACCCGGATACTTCCGCGAGATCACTCTGCTGGATCAACAGGTCGGGCGATTACGCGAGGCACTGCGCAGTTTAGGCATTGCCGACAACACCTTGCTGATCTATTGCAGCGACAATGGCGGGTTGATCACCGAGTCGTCCGGTGGACGCGAAAAAAAGGGCAGCATCTACGAAGGCGGCTTGCGCGTGCCCGCGATCTTTGAATGGCCCTCGCGCTATCAACCGAAGTCGATCGATACGCCGGTTTTTGCGGCAGACCTGTACCCGACGCTGGTGGCGATCGGTGGAGCCAAAGTCGCCCACCAACCGTTGCTGGATGGAATTGATCTGGCAAACGTGATCGCAGGGACTCAAACCACGCGGCCGCCGATGGGATTCTGGCACGGCCATACACCTGGACAAGCAACCTATAGCGATCGCGTCATTCGCGAATTGTTGGAAGCGAAAGCGGCTGGCAAGCCAAACCCCTATCCGGATCGGATCTTAAAGAACGTCGAGACATTTCCTGTGTTTGGAGATGACGCGACGCGCGGGCATGCCGCGTGGAACGCGTGGCCTTGGAAATTGCATCGCATTGAAAACGACGGCGCGGTGAAGTTCGAGCTGTATGATCTGGCGAGTGATCCGATGGAGGAAAACGACCTGGTTTCGAAACAGCCTAGCCGGGTCGCAGCCATGACCAAGGATTTGGAGGCGTGGCAGCGATCGGTGTTGGATAGCTGGTCGGGGAAGGATTACGCAGTGGGGGTGGAGTAACGTTGAGTGTTCGGCGACAATTTAGAAAAGAACGTTGATTCATGTCCCCGTGCCGGTTTATCCGGCAGGTACACATGTTTTGAAATTAGTTCGCCGCGGATCAAGAATGGCTCTCTTGCAAGCTTGTTTGGCAGGAGACGCTGGTACCGTGTGGACTTTTCTTCCAGCTGGACAAGCCAACTGGGGAGATGGCGAAAGACCCCGATGTTGTTAACGGGAAAACATTTGCTCATGCCAGACAAGCTGGCACGGGGCATTGTGACGGAATGTGAGCGGTGATACGCGAGTTCGCCATCAACCTGATTTTCTGAAGACCTGGCGGGGCTATATGGGATGCTCGCGGGGAGCCCGAACGCTTGCGCGAGGCGGCTGATGTCTTTTGTGTGTTAGCCGTTTGACGCCGATCGCTCCGCAATCGGCTAGCCGGCCACGGAGTGTCCGGCGACAATTTTTGATCACTCGCTGAGCATTTCGTCGGTGATGTTCAGATTGGTGCTGACATTTTGCACGTCGTCGTGGTCGTCAAGCTGTTCCAGCAATCGCATCACCGTTTTACCGGTTGATTCGTCGACGTCCACGGTGGTTTGAGGTACCAGTGTGACTTGCTTGACTTCGGGGACAAAACCTGCGGCATCAAAGGCGTCGGCCAATGTTTCGTAGTTGTCTGGCGTGCAGGTCACTTGAAGCTTGCCGTCGTCGGTCGATTCGACGTCTTCGCCGCCGTTTTCCAAGGCGACTAAAGTGATGCTTTCCTCGTCGATTTCTGCGCCTTCTTCGCCGGCAAAGACGAACAAGCCTTTGCGATCAAACAGATAGGCCACGCAACCGGTCTTGCCGAGTTCGCCACCAAGTTTCGAAAAGATCGAACGCAATTCGGGAGCGGTTCGGTTGCGGTTATCTGTCAGGCTTTCGCACATGATTGCGACGCCGCCGGGGCCGTAGCCTTCATAAACGACTTCTTCGACTCGATCTCCACCGAGTTCGCCGGTGCCACGTTTGATGGCACGGGTGATATTGTCCTTCGGCATGCTGACGGCTTTTGCATCGTCGACTGCTTTTCGCAATCGAAAATTTGCCGCCGGATCACCACCACCGCTTTGCGCGGCCATGATGATCGCCTTGCTCAATTTACTCCAAAGTTTTCCGCGGGCGGCATCCACACGACCTTTACGGTGTTGAATGTTTGCCCATTTCGAGTGACCTGCCATGACCGTGCTCGGAATCGAATTTGTGAAAAGAATAGATGACCGCTATCGAGGCTTACGCTTTGACAGTTTGCGATTGGTTGACTTTTTAGCCGGAGTGCTTTTCGCAGCCTTCGGCTTGCTGGCGTCCTCGGGCTTCTTCGCCGTCTTTTTCGACGTTTTTTTCGTGGCTACTTTCTTGCCGGTTGTTTTCTTTGGTGCTGCCGATGCATCGGTATCGGCCGACTGGGGTGTTGCAGCGGCCGCCTTCGCTTTGCCTGCATCGGTTTTGGACGATGACTTGGTCGTCTTCTTGGTCACATCCGACTTGGCTTTGCCAGACTCCGTTTTTGTCCCGGACTTTGCCGCACCTTTCTTGGTGCCCTTCGCGGCCTTGGCTACTTCGGCCTGATCTTCGGCATCTTGTTCGGCAGCCACTTTTTCGTCGCGCCGGCGTTTCTTCACACGACGAATGGCGGCCTTTTTACTTGCCTCCCACTCGTCGTATCCATCGGCAGCCCCCTTGGCGACGGCATCCAGCAACGCGCGTGCTTTTTTGTCGTTGTGGTCCAGCAACAATGCGACACCACATTGATGCAACAGAGCCGAAAATTCGAGCGCCTTGTTCTTGGGGATCGCCCGTTCGAGTCCGGGAATTTTACCATCGGAAGCTTCACTTTGGGTCGCAATCCCGGTGGCCAGCATGATCACCATCCCGGCGTAATCGACGGGTATCGAATGGCCGCCAAGTCCATGCTGCACCGTATAGCTAAGGACGAACGGCGTCATCGACTTCATCGCTTCGAATTTTCCGACCGCCTTGCCTAAGTTCTCCTTCTTCAGATGATCCAAGTCAAAGGCGTAGAACTCCTCGAACACCTCCTGCAGAATCTCTTTCAATCGTCGCGCCGTTTTTGCCGGTTCGGGCATCCCGGACAAAACCTGCGTCAATTCGGTCACGGTAGTGACGCGAACTTCGTTCCAGTCAAAGAATTCTTGTTCGCACTTGGCAAGTCCTTCATCGGCCAAGTCGAACGGCGCGTCTTGAAGCAAGCAAGCATAGAGCAGATGCTCCAGAAGCGGGCGAGATGGTTGCGACGGTGGAAGCGAGTATTTCTTCTTCAGCTCGGTGTGCAGCTTGGTGATCAGCTTGGCTCGGTTGCTTGCAGCCATCGTTTTTGTGGTGAGAGGGAAGTTGGTTGGCCAGATCCGCGACGGTCATTCGTATCAATCGCAGTCTTATCAGAGTCGTACGTCTTGGTAGGTGTCGCGGGCAAGAATCACAAAGATTCTGGAACATTGGCCGGTGGAACATCGGCCGGTGGGTTGGTCGCTTCGCCGTCGAGCGGCAGATCGTCTTCGCCATCGTTTTGATGCAGGTCGGCATCGGCATCCTGCTTTTCGCGGTGAATTTTGCCCAGCAATTCACTGACAACCATGGCGTTTTCCATGCCGCGGTGCAATTCGAAATGCAACCGTGGCGTGTATCGGGTATCGATCCGGCGGGCAATTTTAGACTGCAGAAAGCCGGCTGAGTTTTGCAGCCCGCGGAGGGAACGTTGTTTTTCGGGTTCTTCACCCATGACGCTGACGAAAACTTTGGCTTCGCGCATATCCGGAGTCACCTCGACGCCAATGACGGTAACGTCTTTGACGCGGGGGTCTCGTATTTCAGTCAGGATTGCCGACGCGACGACCTCTCGGATCGCTTCGGCGGCTTTCAACATTCGACGACTGGTCACAGTGGGCCTGGGCGGGAAATGGAATCAGAATATAACCGTCGGAAAAATCAGTCCAACGTTCGAGCGACTTCTTCGATTCGGTAAGCTTCCAGCACATCATCCTGTTTGACGTCATTGAAACCTTGCAAACGAATACCGCACTCCATTCCACGAGGCACTTCTTTGACGTCTTCTTTGATTCGACGTAGCGAATCAAGTCCGTAGTCACCGATGGTCCGGCCGTCGCGATTGACTCGGATGCGGCAACCACGTTGAATCGAGCCGTGGGCGACATAGCACCCGGCGATCGTACCAACCCGGCTGATCGAAAAGACCTGTTTGACCAAAGCACGCCCGAGTTCAACGATGCGTTCTTCGGGTTTCAACCGACCTTCGATCATCGCTTTGATGTCGTCGGCCAGTTTATAGATCACTTCATAGCGGCGGATTTGTACATCACGTTCGTCGGCCAATTGGCGAGCTTGCTCGTCCGGAATCACGTTGAAACCCAGGATCACAGCATCCGAAGCACTGGCCAACGTCACATCGGCCAGGGTGATGCCACCGACGCTTCGCTGCAACACTTTGATTTCGACTTCGGGGTGTTCGAACTTGGTCAATTCTTTGTCGATTGCTTCCAACGATCCTTTGACGTCGGCCCGAATGATGACGTTCAGTTTGACTTTCTCGTCGGTCTGTCCCAAACGTCCGTCCAGCAACATTGCCTGGAATCCTTCGAACGAGACGGCGGTGGTTTTGCCCGACAGTGATTGGCGGCTGGACGCATCGGCTCGCGTGGCGGCAATTTCTCTGGCGTCGCCGATATCTTCCAAGACGTGGAAGCGGTCACCGGCACCGGGCGGTGATTCCAATCCCATGACGCTGACGGGAGTACTGGGGCCGGCTTCGGTCATCGGCTCGTTGGTCAGAGTGTTACTCATCGCACGGACTCGACCGTAGGTCGGACCGCAGACGACGATATCACCGACACGCAGCGTACCGTTTTGCACGACCAGCTTTGCGACGACACCGCGGTCGCCTTGCTGTTCCGATTCCAGACAGACGCCCAAAGCGTTTCGGTCGGGGTTTGCGGAGTACTCGTTTAATTCGGCAATGGTCAACAACGTTTCCAGCAAATCATCCATGCCTTGGCCGGTGATCGCACTGGTCGGCACGACTTCGACGTCGCCGCCCCATTCGCTGGGCGTCAGTTGATGTTCGGTCAACTGCGTCATCACACGGTTGGCGTCGACGCCTTCCAAGTCAATCTTGTTCAAGGCGACGACGATCGGCACGTCGGCGGCCTTTGCGTGACTGATTGCTTCTTCGGTTTGCGGCATGATTCCGTCGTCGGCGGCGACCACCAGTACGGCGATGTCCGTGACGTTGGCACCACGGGCGCGCATTTCCGTGAATGCTTCGTGACCAGGTGTATCGACAAAGGTCACGCTGCGGCCATCTTTATCAATTTTGTACGCGCGAATGTGCTGGGTGATCCCTCCGGCTTCACCGCTGACAACGTTGATTCCGATCAAGTAGTCCAGCAAACTGGTTTTCCCGTGGTCGACGTGTCCCATGATTGTTACAACTGGTGGACGAGAAACCAATGTATCAGGATTTAATTCTTCTGGTTCAAAGAATTTGTCGATATCTGCGATATCTACTTGGATTTTTTCTTGTGGTTCCATCCCATAATCTGTTGCTAAGAGTTCAATCGTATCTTTATCTAGTGCTTGGTTTTGGTTGACCATTACGCCAAGCATAAATAATTTTTTGATGATCTCTGCTGGTTCACGATGGATTTTCTTCGCAATATCCGCAACGTTCATGCCTTCAGTATACTCTAATACTTCTGGTAACTCACGGAATTTACGTGGTGGTACAGCAGGTTTATTGGAAGTTTGTTGTTTTCCTTTTTTCCCTTTTTTGTTAAATTTATTACGGTTTTGATTACCACCAAAATTGTTACGATTATTGAAGTTATTGTTACGGTTTTGGTTATTATTTTGCCCTTGTCCTGTATTTGAACGGTTTTGATTATTACTTTGTCCTTGTGCAGTAGTTGACCGATTTTGATTATTATTTTGCCCTTGAGTTGGACGGTTTTG
>JAGQPO010000024.1 GCA_020426665.1 Planctomycetales bacterium | reverse complement strand
AAGTTTCGATGGACGAAACCGATTCGCCTCAAACACCGCCCGAGTTGATGGTGATCCTCGCAGCGCTGGCCGATCAGAAAATTCGTTTGCAGACCATCGCACCAAAGTTCACGGGACGATTTAACAAGGGCGTCGACTATGTCGGCGACGTCGACCAGTTCGATCGCGAGTTCAACGAAGACCTGGCGGTCATTGCCGAGGCGATTCGACAATACGGGTTGCCGAGTAATCTGAAACTGAGCGTTCACAGCGGCAGCGACAAATTCAGTATCTATCCGGTCATTCGCCAAGCGATTCTAAACAAGAACATTGGCATCCACCTGAAGACGGCCGGGACAACGTGGCTTGAAGAACTGATCGGCTTGTCTGAAGCGGGCGGAGACGGACTGGAGCTTGCGAAAGAAATCTATGCCTATTCGTTAGGGCACATTGACGAGCTTTGCGCGCCCTATGCCAGCGTGATCGATATCGACCCCGCGGCGTTGCCGTCGGTCGATGAGGTCAACGGTTGGGACGGAGCGACGCTGGCCGCGACGCTGCGGCACATTCCCAATGATCCTCAATTCAATGCAAACGTTCGCCAGTTACTGCATGTTGCCTTCAAGGTCGCGGCGAAAGCGGGCCAGCGATATCTCGACCTGCTGAAAGAAAACGAACAGATCGTCGGCGAGCAGGTCACACAGAATCTTTTTGACCGCCACATGAAGCCATTGTTTATTGGCTAGGAGAAATTGATGAGTGTTGCAACACTCCCCACACGGCCACTCGGAAAAACCGGACTTGATTTGCCGGTTCTCAGTTTTGGCGCATCGTCGCTAGGAGCCGAGTTTAGAAACGTAGAGATGTCAGAGGTGTTCGCCAGCGTCCATGCGGCGCTGGACCTTGGCATGAATCTGATCGATACATCGCCCTATTACGGGCGCGGCATGTCGGAAGTCCTTCTGGGTGTTGCTTTGAAGGGTATTCCGCGTGATCAGTACATGCTTTGCACCAAGCTCGGCCGATACGACGTCAACCACTTTGATTTCTCTGCCAAACGAGTCGCCGAGAGCATCGACGTCAGCTTGCATCGTTTGGGGACCGATCACGTCGATATCGTGCTTTGTCATGACATTGAATTTGTGCCGCTGACGCAAATCATCGACGAGACCATTCCGGCGGTACGAAAGGCGCAGGCGGCAGGCAAGGTCCGTTGTGTCGGGATCAGCGGCTATCCGATGAAGGTGTTCAATCAGGTTGCCTCGCAAACCGATATCGACTGCATCCTGTCGTACAATCAGTACACGCTGCAAAACACTCGGCTGGTCGATGACGTGCTGCCGCAATTGAAACCCAAAGGTATCGGAATCATGAATGCCGGACCGTTTGCGGCGCGTCTGTTGACCAATGCAACGCTACCGAGCTGGCATAAAGATTCTGCTGAGGTGCAACAGGCTGCACGGCTGGCTGCCCAGCTTTGTGGTCGTCGCGGCGTCGATATTGCGAAATTGGCACTGCAGTTCTCTTGCGACCATCCCGACCTGGCGACCACTGTGGCCGGGAGTGCCAACCCTGACAACATTCGCAAGTGGGCCGAGTGGATCAGTGAGCCGATCGACGAAGAACTGTTGGCTGACGTCCTGGAAGTGCTTCAACCCGTCCACAACATCAGCCACACCGAAGGGCTTCCCGAGAATAATTAGTAATGAAGGCTGTTCGGTTCAATGATCCGAGTCGACCACTGAAATGTTTGACGCAAATAATCTTCGTAGCATCTTGGTCGGGGTCGCCATGTCCTTTATCGGTGTGGGACTTGCCTCCTCGGATGACGCATCGTCCAAAACTTCGGCGACGCCTCCTAAGGAAGTTGCGGACTTGCTTCAGGACAACTGCTTGGCTTGCCACGATCAATCTTCACGTGAGGGCAACTTGGATTTGGAGTCAGCCACATTTGATCTGGCCGACGCCGAAACTTTTCACCTTTGGCAATATGCGTTCGATCGCAAGGACAATTACCCGCTTCCGAATCTCTACACGTCGATGCTCCAGCGACTCGGTTTGGAAGTCGACGCGTTCGCATCCGCCACCGGCACAATGCGTGGCCTGCTCCGTTGAAATCTCGCCCAACGACTCCAGCACGAACTCCAATCAATGAAGCAATTTGTTTTGACGACATGCTTGCTTGTGGCAAGCGAAGTCCTGATCAGCGTCGGATGTTTTTCTAGTGATGTCTACGGCCAGCATCGCGGTGTGATCATTCACGGAGACTCCCAGTCGAAAAAAGTTCAGCGTTGGGATGTGGTCGACCTCACTTTTTCGACAACAGAGGCGTCAGAGAGTTTTGTTGACGAAGGGTTTTCAGCGGTTTTTGAGCATGAGTCCGGCAAGGCAGTTTCCGTGCTTGGTTTTTTCGACGGAGGCAATCACTTTGTCATTCGCTTCTGCCCCGATGCCGCAGGAGAATGGAAGTATCAAACGCAGTCGTCGCTACGGGATCTTGATGAATTGTCGGGCCAGCTGAGCGTTCAGGTAGCAGGCGATGAACGTCATGGACCTGTCGTCATCAACTCGGATGACCCGACACACTTTCACTTTGCCGATGGCAAGCGATATTACCCGATTGCGTTCGAGAGCGATTGGTTGTTTGCCTTGGACGCTGATAACGCAGATGGCATTCCAGGGACACGAACGCTCGTCGACAGTCTAGCGGAAAATGGCTTCAACCAAATTGTTATGAATGTGTTCGCATATGACGTCACATGGGACAAAGACCCGCAGCTTGATTCCAAGTATGACTTCGGTAGCCCGACGGCGTTTCCTTTTTCTGGAAGCAATGCTGCTCCCGACTTTTCACAGATCAATGTCGAGTATTTTCAGCGTCTTGATCGAGTCATCGATTACCTGGACGAAAAAGGCATCGCCGCCCACTTGATGATTTACGTTTGGAACAAGCGAGTGAATTGGCCGGAAGCCGAATCAGATGGCGACAATCGTTACTTTGATTATGTCGTCAAGCGTTACCAGGCGTATCCAAACTTGATCTGGGATGTGTCGAAAGAGGCTCTCGGATATGGACACAACGACGTCAATTACATCACCAGACGTATCGAACGCTTGCGGAAGCTTGATGCACACGATCGTTTGGTCACCGTCCACGCTTACAGCTATTGCAGACAATTTCCCGAGCAGATTGACTTTGTTTCGGTGCAAACTTGGGAATCGGAGCTCTGTCGCAGGATGCTTGAGATTGCGTCGGAGTTTCCGAACAAGCCGATTCTCAACATCGAACATGGTGGCTACGAACGCGGTCGATATACCGTGTTCAATGGAAATTACACCTCACCCGAAACTTGCCTGGAACGCGCCTACCTGTGCGTTTTCGCGGGCACCTACCCTACGCATTATTGGCAGAACGCGGCTTGGAACGTGATCATTCCAAACGCCAGTGCGCTCTCTGTGGACGAACAACCAAGGCTGGAGTACTACAAGTACTTGAGAGACTTCGTTGACAAGTACGAAGTAGAAAAGTTGATTGCTGGTGAAAAGAAGAGCAATGCCGGCTTCAGTTTGCACGATGGTAAGGCGTTTTACTTGTATTTGGTTCCGGCTGAGTGCGAATTTCTGAATTTGCGTCCGCGTCGAGACCTTGGCAACACGATGCGACTGACTTGGTTCAACCCGCGCACGGGAAAGTATGGAGAGCCATTTACGATGCCAATGACAGAGTGGCCATTTGTTGATGTGCCCCAAGGAGAAGGGTTTCATATTCTGATCTGCGAACTGGAGGGCGAACAATAATGCCCATCAATCTACAGCCCGCAATTGTTAAAGTTAAAGACTCTTGATCGGAAGATTTGTCGATGTCGTTGAAGGGACTTGAAGGAAATTCGACGATGAAACAGGAACAGTACTGCAGCAAATTCGTGTTCCGCTGATGACGTTTCAAGGGCATCGCGAGCAACTGACGAAATGAGCCTCGAGGAAGGGAGACGATGGCTTGGATGACTTTCGACGCTGGGTGACAGACTGCGATTACTAATCGCAATGGAGAGACGATGAGAACCGCCTTTGTCGTGTTTAATGGAATGACGATGCTTGACTTTGTTGGCGTCTACGATCCATTGACACGACTGAAGTCGATGGGATTCATGTCTGAATTCGCGTGGGACGTGTGTTCGCTCTCCAAGACGGTGAAGGACGATCACGGATTGGAATTGCTGCCAACTTCGACCTGAGTGGTTACTGCAGAGAGGTCGTCAAGGATCGCGTTGTTGACGAAGGAGACATCGTCACTGCCGGTGGCGTTGCATCTTCGATCGACCTTGGTTTACACCTCGTCAATCGCTTTGCAGGGGAAGACGCATGTGGACGCATTGCTGAGCAGATGGCATATTCGAAAGTTTGATTCCGATTGCGAGTCTTGGAGAGACTCGCAGGGTTGTTTGTGGGGCGGTCGAATCTGGACGCATTTATTGGTCAACATGAACATCCAAAATGGTATTCGACGGATATGAATTCCCGTCTGTATGGTAAGATTCCAGCAAATCGGGAGCAATTTTGATGGCCAAGCAAGACGATCCAGACTGGTGGACGACGGCAATTGGTTTGGAGGCTCAGGGCAAACTGGGGGCTGCCGAAAAGGTCATTCGCCGCGCGCTGGATCCTCAAGGTGAGCCGTCTTCGGCGCAGATTGCATACCTTTACGAATTGCGGTGTCGACGACTAGCGAAAGAAGGGCGATTCGAAGAAGCGAGGGCCGCCGCCGAAACGGGATATTCGTTCATGTGCGAATACGCGTCCGGAGCGACGTCGGGATGTGAAGGTATTGCGCTTTCGCAAGAAGCAAATCTCTACCGCAAGACGCTCGACAAAGCGTTGCGTCAAGCGGAGGCTAAAGCCGTGCCCAGGGTAAAACGGAAGCTGACCTGAGATGGACGAATCGACCACGATAACGGCAGACGAAATGCGTAAGCGAGGTTTGCCACCGCTGGAAATTTCGTGGCGGGGCCGATACTTGATCACGCAGTTTCCGCAGCCTTCGATGCCGATCTATTACCATGGTCCGCCGGGTGGGCCTGATAAACTTTACCTTCAAATCTTGGAGCGATTCCCCGGGTTTTGTTTAGATGGAGAAGTTAAAAAGCATGACCGGCCAGGTCATCACTTTCGGTTCGGCGAACTCGGAGATCTTGAAGTCGAAGGTAAGATATTTCGTGCGAGACTTTGGAGCGTCAAGATGTCTCCCTGGTTGGACCCACAAGCAACAACCTACCTTGACCTGCCAGACGTCGATGCGATCGTCACCATCACGTTTTCTGCTTGGCAAGACGAGAAGCACAAAATTGTAACTCGCCCGGCACAGCGATCACTCTTGAGTTCGCTAACAATTCTGCCGAAACCTTAGACGCACCGCAACGCATTGCAAATTGCAAATCGAACGATGCAATATTTAACCTTGGGAACGTAGCGGAAGTCGTCAACGGCTTTCGTCAATTGCCGGAAGAATCGAAGCTCTTGACGAGTTCCGATACCCGAAAATCAAGCTGCAACGAAGCACTAGTCGACACTCACGAGTTCGACGATGAAGTGGAGGTGCGAGTGGGCTGGAATAGACCCTGGGGAACCGCGCTCGCCGTAGCCCAGCCTTGAAGGCACCCACAGTTCAATCATTCCACCCTCTCCAACAAGTTGCATGCCTTCCGTCCAACCGGCGATGACACTATCCAAGCGAAAGGTTGTCGGTTCGCCTCGCTCATAGGAGCTGTCGAACACTTTTCCGCTGTCCAGCCAACCGCGATACTTGACGGTCACCGTGCTGTTGGCGGTGGGTTTCTTGCCATCGGAATTTCGCAGAATCCGATACCTCAGACCTGAATCGGTTGCCGAGAACTCGGGTGCGTCACCGTCGTCCATCGGTCGCGTGCCGGCTTGAAACTCCGGCTTGTCGACAAACGTAAGACGTGTCCATGGTGTTGCCGGAGCATCGGGAACAATAGCAGTCGTCTGCACAGACGAGATGTCCGGGCTGTGCTTCGCAGCAGACCGACACCCTGGAACGATGAATAAGAAACTCAACAGACTCAACGGCAACCAAGTCTTCATACCTATTCCAACGCTCCGATCTTGCATCCCGTATCGATCCAATACATCACATTCATTAGACCCGGATCTTGTCACCATGTTGCGGGGGCCAGCGTAGCGAATACTCGAATCAATTGAAAGTCCAGCGTTGGCCACGGCAAAACGCTTACTCCGGCGCGAAGGCTGACGGCTGCTGCTGTGCCTTGGTGTTGACCGGCACCAGCTCCCTTTGGATTTTGATTGGGCCGTTGTCGATCACCCGAATTGGTGGTTTCGCGGCGGTTGGGCACTGTCGCGCGCCCACAGGCTCTGCGGAACCGTCACAATAGAAGACCATCCTGGCAGCTCATTGATCCGAACCAAAATTTTCGTCGTCATGCAAAACCAACTAAGATTCAATTGGACCGCGTTCAGAATACTTGCATTGCTGTTGATCACTTTCAGCGCCGATCGTGCGGCAAGTGCGGAGGATCAGCGGCCGAACATTTTGTTTATCTTTACGGACGATCAAAACTACAAGACACTTTCTTGTTATCCCGAATCGCCCGATTGGGTGAGCACGCCCAACATTGATGATCTTGCGTCACGAGGGGTTCGGTTTGAACGCACGTACTTTGGTGCTTGGTGTATGCCGTCCCGCGCGAGCTTTTTGACCGGGCGTCTTCAGCATGGGGTGCAAACGATGCGGATGGAAGGGAAATATCCGCGAAGTGTTTATGATCCTGAGAAGTGTCGGTTTTGGCCGGCCGAGCTTCGCAAGCACGGATATCACACGGCTCAAATCGGCAAGTGGCATACGGGAATCGATACCGGTTACAGCCGAGACTGGGATCACCAAATCGTTTGGAATCGACCTGGCCAGCCGGATAACGCGGGACATTATTTCTACGATCAGATCGTAACCTTTGACGGCGTCGACAAAAAGGTTGAAGGTTATTCGACGGATAACTATACGAACTGGGCGATTGACTATATCCGGGGGCAGCATCGGGAAGAAACGAAGCCGTGGTTTCTTTGGCTGTGTTACGGAGCGATTCATGGGCCAACCACTCCCGCCGATCGCCACAAGGGTCTGCTCTCCGGGAAGCAAGCAGTCATTCCGGACGACATCTTTGGGCCTTGGCCAACGAAGCCCAAATACTTGGATGACACGGCGTCATGGCAGGCCGGCCAGAACGGCAGGGCAGTTCGCCGGAATAAGTCTTACGATGCGAGTAACTTCAATACGAATACACCTGGACAAAGTTTTGACGATTGGGTGCAACAATCCAACGAGTGTGCGATGGCGATCGATGAAGGTGTCGGACGACTCATCGCGACGCTGCGCGAAACGGGACAGATCGACAACACATTGATTGTGTTCGCCGCTGATCAAGGTTTTGCACTCGGCGAGCACGGGATGAACAACAAAGTGGCTCCGTATGACGCAACGGTCGCTTCGCCCATGATCATCGTGCACCCGAAAAGTATTCCCCAAGGAAAAACGTGCAAGCACCCCGTCAATGCGCCTGACGTTGTGCGATTCATGGCGTCGGCTGCAAAGATTGAGATTCCTTGGAGGACCGACGGACGCGACATTCGGCCCTTGATCAGCGATCCAGAGAATGCCCAGTGGAATAGCGACATGCTAATGACCCACACAGGTCGGAAGTATGGGGCCGACACCGACGTGGCGCCCAATCACGAGGCGCTTTACGAAGTCGGAGGGATACCCTGGTACGTGTTGCTGCGTCAGGGCAAGTACAAGTACGTGCGTTATTTCGTAGAAGGCGAGATGGAAGAAATCTACGACCTGCAGCAAGATCCCGAAGAATTGACAAACCTTGCGTTGGTTGACGAGTCCCGAGATTTGCTCTTAAGGTTGCGAAGTGCCGCAAACGAAGAACTGCAAAGAACGGGTGCAAAATTTATAGATTCATTACCGCCCACAAAGGCGATGATGAAGACGCGTTAACGTTGATCGGCACCGCATCTGTCACGAATGACCTGCCAAGCGTCCAGGTTGCCACGCAACGGTTTTCGTTGACGGCAAGAGCCACCTTGGCATGATCGATTGGAGGATTTTTAATTGACGCCTTATCATGAAGTCTTTCTGCCGATTTTTTTGATCGGTTTGCTGATTGCTGGAGTCCTCTCGCTGGTTGCCGGCACAAGGTCCGGTTGTTTAGTGCCGGGATTACTCGTTGTGAGTGGCGTCGTTGTTTTTTGGGTTGCGTTATTTGCCGGCTCGGACATGGGATACCGGGCCTGGCAATCAATGCCTGATCCGCCGGACGAAGCGTTCAGCGATGCGTCTGCTATGGGAGCCCTTGTGTTGGGCTGGTTTCCGGGGCTCGTGTTGTGCTTGGCGGTATTCGGTGTGGTCCGCGGTTTCCGTTGGTTCCTGCACTGGGCGAATCCGGATGTCTTTCCAGGCAATGAAAGGCCGACTGGGCAAACGACCGAAACTGGCAATCCCTACCAAAGTCCCCATTGATGTGGGAATTTAGCACGACGGCAAACGGCAATTGCCGATTTGCAATGTTCATTTTGCAATCTTGCAGTATCGCCTGATCGCCTAGGGAGCACTGCGTTCCTCCCGCACGTATTTCTTTAGCAGCGCATGCATCTGTTTCACTACCGTCGGATGTTTGTCAGAGACGTCCGTGGTCTCTTCGATGTCCTCGCCCAGGTCATGTAGCATGAGCGAGAACGGGAAGTCGTTGTCTAGTACTTGAGAAACTGTTTTCGGACCGTGTAGTGTCAGTTTGAAATCGCCCTTGCGGATGGCAAAGGTTCCGTTGCTGTGATTGTGTATGATCGCTTCGTGGAAGGACGTTGGACGTGATTGTCCCGTCAACGCTTTGAAGAAACTTCGGCCGTCTTCGGCGGTTTGAGAGTTCAATTCGATGTTCAACATCTCCGCGAGCGTTGGGATAATGTCGTTGAACACGATCGTCGTCGGGCAAACGCCGCCTGGATCGATCGTCTTAGGCCAGCGAACGAAGAACGGCACTCGGTGTCCTCCCTCCTGCAGTCCTGCCTTCCAGCCCTGGAACGGTCCGTTGCTGTCATGTCCATAGATGGCAGTGTCACCTCTGACCCATTTGGCCGGATAACCACGGGTGCGATCGACCGGGCCATTGTCGCTGGTGAAGATAACGATCGTGTTTCGTTCGATGCCAAGTTCGTCGATCTTGCTCAGCAACCTGCCGACATGATGATCAACTTCGACGACGAAGTCTCCATAGGCACCTGCGCGACTGGTCCCGACGAACTCTGCGTTGGGGACGATCGGGTTGTGTGGCGCCGTCATCGCGTAATAGAGGAAAAACGGTTGACCGGGACGAGTACGTGTTGCCTTCTCGACGAATTCACACGCCTTCATCGAAAGGGTCGGGACGAGCTGATCCATGGTGTGCCCTTGGGCAATGATGTTGTCGTCTCGGCCATACCACTGGCCGTACTTTTGCTTTGCTTCCTGAGAAGAAAGCGTGGGGACGGCTGTGGCTCGGTTGTTTTCGATAAAGACCGATGGGTTCATCTCGGCCGACCCGGCGGTGGCGAAAGAGTATTCGAATCCATAGTCTTGGGGTCCTTTCAAGACAGGTGCGGAGAAATCAATGTTTTCGAAGTCCTGATAATTGGAATGCGTGCGAATGATCTCCCGCGAGTTTTCATCATGCAGTTTCCAATCGATTCCCTGGTGCCACTTGCCGACCAATCCGGTGAAGAAACCTTCGTTGCCAAGCAGATCAGCGATCGTCATACGGCCGGGCTCGATCAGCGTGCCGGCAAAATTCGCCAGGTTGCCTCCCGATCCCAGCCGGGTGCGCCACATGTAGCGGCCGGTCAGCAATCCGTAGCGGGAAGGGACACAGTAGGATCCCGCCGAGTGGGCGTCGGTGAAGACCAGGCTTTCCCTTGCCAGCTTGTCCAAGTTCGGAGTAGGAATCCTGCTTTGGCGATTAAGAAATCCGATGTCGCCGTAACCCATGTCATCGGCCAGGATAATCACGACGTTGGGACGAGTTGCCGTACCCGCTCTTGCGACGGAAAGATACAACGTTTGCGTCAATATGCTGACACCTGCTACGAAAGCGACTGCAGCGATTCTATGGAGCGAATGGAGCGGGAATACACGGCGGCAATCGGCCCGCGTTGGTGCATGGAAGTCAGTCATGTTGAATTTCATTCTCGATGTGCCGTCGGATGCCTAACGCATTGGTGCAATGATAATGCACAGCACGACCTGCTAGGCGACAATGGTGGGAATGTGAATCTCAGCGTGGAATCGCGACGTAGGCTCCGTTCCAACCTGTTCCGACAATTTCTCCGGAATCATTGACGGCGTTGGCACTCTCCAGGCCGAGCAACGGAGAGTTGCTGCCGAGAAAGCTGTCGAGGTACATCATGGCTCCGTCCGCGCTGGGCCACACAACAGCGCGGGCATCGATGGTCCCCGGTCCTCCCCGGCCGACGATCACGCCGGTATCACTGATATCGAACGCCCTCGTCCAGGGAGCGGCATTCTTGCCCTTGGTCGGTCGCTGCAAGGTGTTGGTGGACACCCCGTCCCACAACACAGCCAGTTGGCCGTTATATCCGCACGCGATGCCGGAGTTATTGATCCCGGTTGCGATCCCATTTCCGTCTAGAACGGTTGGGCCTGTGGCGACCAGCGAACCGTCGGTCAGGCTCGCCACGGTCCACACGACGGCGCCTCCTTGAGCTGCTTCGTAATATCCGGCCACTTCCGCGAGGCCGTCTCCATCGTTGTCGGTGAGGTCGACCGCGGAACTGCCATCCACCGGTCCCGGCAGTTCCACGGGACCAAAGACGACCGGCACACCCTCGACCCAATTGACACGCCAGGCTACGGCACGGCTGTATTGCATCCCGGCACCAAGTATTCCCGAACGACCACAAATAACTCCATCGTCGTTGATCGCCAGGGCGTTGCTGGCATCGTGCCCAGTGAGTGGAGGCAGTTCGACGGGAAGGGCACTGGCAGAACTCCAATACAGGCCGACGGGATTGCCACTGGCATCGTCGCCGGTTCCGGCAATTTCGCCGACATCGTTGATGCCATACGCCGCGCCGTCGCCCGCCAACAGCGACAATGTCGATTGGATCTGACCGTTTAATTCGCTGATCGACCAATAAGCGGCATAGCGTCCCGGTCCGCTTGCGTCGTCGACATACCCCACCGCTTGTCTCGCATTGTTGATATCCTTGGCAGCGCCGTTATGAACCGCGCCGCCGGCGTCATCGAGTGGGATGATCTCAAAACTCGGCCCGCCTCCACCACCACCACCACCCGGTTTCCCTTTGGCAGAAGCAACGCCCCAGCAGAGTAGGCAGGCGGAAAGTACGAGAGCAAATACCTGAACGTGTGATTTGAAGCGTCGCATGGCTGATTCCTGGAATGCGAAAATCAGTCCGCGTTACAATAACGAAGCTTTCCCTCCGGACGCGGACCGTGTTCCCGGAAGGTTGCTGTGCGGCTGGTGAGTGTTCTGTTTGGCGACGGGCACTCACCGGCCGATTTTTGTTTCGTAGGACATGCTGTGCATGCCCCTTGTTATTTGGTTTTCATGTAGAGCATGACCTACTTGGGTGTTTCATTCAGCAAAGCATCCAGTTCAGCCTGCAGCAGTGGAAGTTCCTGGTTTGAGGTCCAGTTTGGATGATCGACCACGACTTGCCTGGCGTTTTCAAGTTGTTGTCTTGCGGCATCGATGTTGCCACGTCCCTGTTCAATCAGGCCGATCCAAATATTGTCAAACGGATTGGGTTTGTCGGGCTTGCGCGTTGCCATCAGTTCCTGACGAACTTCGAGGGCTTTGTCCCACTGTCCGGCTCGCGTCAACACTTTCGTGCGGGCATTCAGCGAGGCATCCGGGAAGCGTTCCACAAGCTTCACAACCGCGTCCCAGTCAGCGACCGACTCAGGACGGGCGGTAACGGTGAGCACAAACGCTTCCACCTGGTCGACGTCGTTCGTTTCAGCAACTTTGGCCTGCAGTCGAGCGCAGTACGCCTGATACGTCGGCAGATCGTCGCTTAATAAGAGGGCGACACCATAGCGCGACCACAACTCGGTCCGATCGATGAGGAAATCGTCGGAACCCAGCTTTTCGGTTAGCGTATTAATGCACCTTCGAAAATGGTCCATGTCTCGGCATTTCTCGATCGCCTTACCGAAGCACTGCCAGGCCCATTGTCGTTTCGGATCAAGCGGAATCGCTCTGGTGATATCATCCAGCGATTCCTCGACCTTCCCAAGACTGAGATAGACCTCGGATCGCCGCAGAAGCGGCGTACCTTCATCCGTGCCTAATCGCAGTGCGGCATTACAGTCTGACAACGCTGAGTCTGGATCTCCCAATCCCAAATGGGCCGATGCTCTCAACGGATAGTACCAAGCTCTTTCCGGGGCGAGTTCGATCGCCCGATTGCAGTGTTTCAGTACCGCCGCATGGTCTTGCTGTTCGCATGCCCGCTCAGCGGCAAGGAAGCACAGGTCGGCGTTGTTGGGGTTCTTTGCAAGAATGGCTTCGAGGATCTGTTCCGCGTGTTTCCGATGGCCTTTCGCTGCGAGCGCATTCACTACCTGAGTAGCCTGATTGATGATTTTCGGATCGGACGGGAGCACTTCGATCGCGTTGCGGCAGGCCGCGAGCGCATAGTCAGGATCGACATCGGGCTGAAGTGACAAAGTCATGAGCAGATGCTTGTGTGCGAATGAGAATCCTGGGTTCAACTCCAGAGCGTGCTCAAAGCAGGCGAGTGCCTCTGACCAGTTGCGTCGATTCCTTTGAATCTCACCCAAGAGCCTCCACGCGTTCGAATGAGCTGGATGGTCTTTGTGCTCGTCTTGGCAAAGTGAGATGACGCCGTTAAGGATTTCCTCTGCCTGGTTCGTGCGTTCCTCTCGCCGAGCTGAATCGGGTTCAATATCCGGCCACCAGTGCAGGGTCATCGCTTTTCCGACAAGATCCTCTAAATTTCCCGGGTCAAACTCGCTACTCCGTTCCCACATTGCAAGGGAATTTGCGAAGGCATAGGCACTGAGATTCTTGTCCCACTTTTTCCATCTCTGCCCGAGGTGCTGCAAGGCAACGGCGCTGAAACGCGGAGGTGTCATGGAGGCGAGTTCATTGACGATCATCCGAAACATTGCTTCCACGGCCGGACGATCGTCGGCCGATTGAATAACTGCATCCAACCGCCTGTCATTCGGAAATCGTCGCAACAGCTTCGCCAAGATTGGCGCGGCCTGTTGTGATTTTGCCGTCAAGCCACGTTCGGTGAGCAACAACAGTGCCTCATCCCAAATCCATTGGAAGTCAGGGTGAAAGTTCAAGGCTGCATCGATCCGCGTCAGGACTGTTTCCATAGGAATCGCGGCGACACTTCGATACGCCAGCAGAAGTCCAGCATGTGTGTAGGGATCGGCGGGATTCAGTGCAATCGAGCGTTCGAATTTGTCGATTGCCTCCGTCCAGGCCTGGCGAGTGGCAGCGATCTCGCCCTGCATTTTGATGGCAGCCGCATACTCATTTTTGTAGGCCTCTTGCGTTTCGCAGAAGTCCACCACCGGCTTTAAGATCGAATCTGCAAGAGTCAAATACTCAGCCTGCTTCGCAGCATCGGGTTCCGCGCCGGTCATCCACTTGAGCGTGACTGCCTTATCCGTCGTTAGCCAATAGTTATCAGGCTCTCTTTCGATGCATGCATCGGAGATTTCAAGTGAAGCGTTGAAGGCGACCATCGCAAGCTGGTGATGACCCAGCTTTTTCCATCGCTCACCCAAGTGACGCAGGGCTGAAGCCAGATCGGCAGTGGGTGGCATCAATTGGAACTGAGTCACGATCCGACGAAATAGACTGGCAACCAATTCTTGTTCGTCCGATTGCCGAACGATATTGTCAATCCGTTCACAGAATGGCCAGTCGTGGGGATTGTTCGCAAGCAATTCGGCCAAGACAGCAATGGCAGCATTCTGCTTTTCTGGTTGAATCTTCTCAATCAGCGATGCCGCTTTAGCAAAGTCTTGGTCGGCCTGTTCGTTCTTTCCTTGCTCGACGTACCAGAGGCCGCGCTGGATCCAGGGCGAAGGGTCATCTCCGGCGAGCTCCACAACCTGTTGCCGTGTAAATTCGGCCCGTTCGTTGTCACCCCACATAGCGAACAGCGTTGCCTTGGCGAGTGCTACCTCGGTATCGCCGCCTGCCTCGGCCGCAGACAGCTCAGCTTCGGCTTTCTCGACCTCTCCAATCACCCGGTAGCCTCGCGCCTGGAGAAGGTGCCGCCATGCGGTGTGAGGAGGCGGCGAATGGCGGATGGACTGCCAAGCCTGAAGTCGTAATTGGTCAGCGTAGACGAGCTCCCACCAATACTTACCAACCCAGCCTAGTGGCTCTCCTGGATCGGACGTAAGAGTTGCTTGGCAGATTCCGCGATAGACCGATTCGGCATTAATCAATATGTCTGCGGATCGATCGGGATGCCCCAGCGCCGCTTCCAGGATGGCTTCGCAATAGCACTTGCTGGTTCCTTGGGCCGTAACATGAGGGTCGGTCGAGTATTCACGGCCGAACGTCTGATCAGCTCCATCGACGTTTCCTGCACGACATTGCAGCAACGCCAGCGGAAACTTCCAAAAGGGATGATTGTTCGAGGACCTGTACGCGCGCAGGCCCAGTTCGGAGAGCTCGTGAATATCAACGGGAAGCTTGTCCGAGAGTGCGCATGCCCAGACCAAATGTCCAATTTTCTGCTCCTCACTTCCTTGGCCAGCCAGCGACTCGCGGTGGTACTGTTGGTATTGTCGACAGTATCGTCCATAGTCCTTCATGGATCCTTCAACCAGAATCGTCGGAGAGAACCGCGAGTCCCAAGCCAGGTCGATCATCCGGCCATGTCGCATGTTGCGCTTGGGGTACTCCGCTGCCAGGGTCCAGAGGCCCAGTCTGCCGTAGGCATCACAGATTTTCCGCTCGATATCGGCGATCGATTTCAGCAGTTGCCGGTCGTCGTGGTTGCTTGTGGAAAGCTTGTCCAGTTCGGCCATCACCTGCTGCCAGAGCTGGTATCCCTCTACGTAACGACTGTTTTCCCAATGCACCTGGCCGAGGGCGTACTGCGTCGCCAGCATATCAAGCTCAGACGAAACATTACCGGGTGATTCTTGGTGCAATTGCTTTCGAATTTGTAGCGATTCGGTCAGCGACTGTTCGGCGTCCGTGTATTGCTTCAGTCCCAACTGGACTTCGCCGATCGAATACAGCGACGCGGCGACGGTCTTCCTGTGCCGTACATTCGCGGGATCTTTTTGGAGCGCCGACCGCAACACACCCAGTTCTCCGGAGTCAAATTTCCGTTGTTGTTCAAGGGCGGCCAGTCCCAGGCTCTCCCACCGGCCGACAAGCTGCTGGTACGCCAGCAGCGCTTCGTTGTTTCCGGCAGCAGCCGTCTCCGCAGCGGCCAGTTCAGCTTCCGCCAATTCGGACTCGCCGATGGTTTGATAGCCGCGGGCCTGAATCAGGTGTTGCCAAGGATCAGCCGGGTATGGTCCCCCGTGGAGAACCTCGAATGCAATCCTTCGCATCGCTTGATCGTAGGCGAACTGCCACCAGAATTGGTTGAATATTCCCCTGTTGTTTTCGGCGAAGCCGTGATTGATGGCTTCCTGGCAGTTACTGCGGAACCGCGATTCCCCTTCGGACCATCGTTGCTCAGCAAGCTCGTGATTGCCCAGCTTTGCAGCGATGGCAGCATCCAGAAATGCAAGTTGTGGGGTATGACTGGCACGAAACCGTATGATCGCTGCTTGAGCATCCGCATACTGCCCCAGTCGGAATTCAACGATCGCTTTTCCGATGGCGACCCACTCTTGTTTGCCTCTCGTGTCGAGAATACTTTGGAGTTGAGCAAGCACTTCATCTGAGAGTAAATCCTCGTCTCCGGTCGCGCCGACGGTTCGCACGAAGTGAATAACATCGTAGAACCACTCGAACTTCGTTTCCCTTAGCGAGTCTCTGAGCATTTCGAGGTAGCGGCGCGTCACGATTTTGTCGTCCCAAGCGAGCACCGCTGCGGAGAACTCACCTTCGGACGCTAACTCGGGTAAATCGGATTCCGACGAAACTCGATTAAACTCAACACTTCTTCTAAAGTGGTCCCCCACCAACGCAAACAAGCCGAGTCCTCCGTACCGCTGGTAGATCCTACGTTCGGCGATAGATAGTGATCTCTGAAGCTCCTTGTCCTCTCGACTTTTTTCGGAAATCAGGTAGTAATCTGCCAGGCATCGCTTCCATCGCCGATGGGCTTTGGCAAACGCTCCCTGGTTCCAGTCACATTGTGCCAACGAAGACTCAACGGTAATCACATCCATCCAAGCTCGCGTGTCGTCAGGGCGTTCGTTGAGCAGGTCTTGACGGATTTCCAATGACTCTTGCAAAGACTGCGCGGCCTCCACGAACTGCTCCAAACCGATCTGAATCTCACCAATGGCATGCAGTGTCGCCGCCAGTGTCTCACGGTGTTTCACCTCCGTCGGATTGTCATCAACGAGCTTTCTTACTTTAGACAGGGTTTCCCGTCGCTCGGTCAATGACTGCTCATCTGCGGTGAGGCTTCCTTTGGACAGGGCTTCGGCTTCGAGCCCGATGAGCATCTGCTGAAACTTGTCTCGATCGCGAATGACAGCCAGCGACTGATGGGTCCGAATCAGGTTGAGGTCGCGGAAGCCGTTGGCGACTGCCTGCTCCAAGGTCTGCATTGCCAGCGCGGCATAACGTTGCATTTCGGCCTGCGCTGCCGCGTCAGGTACGTCGGCAGTCCCTTCGAAAGGAGTCGCCAGCGCCCCATAAACGATCGCCAGATTGAACAAGTCGGCGGGAGAGCTCTTGTCGATCTGATCCAGCACCTCTTCTGCTCGGCGAAACGACAGACCCGCATCGGCAGCCAGGCCGATGGTCTGGTGGTAGTTGCCCAGGTCCATCCACGCTTTGTAGAGCTCTCCCTTTAGTGAAGCGACCGCTGGATTGTCGAAAACGAGTTTTCGACGCACGGATACGACCTGCTCATAAGCGTCGATTGCCTCATCGTGTTCGCCAAATGCCGCGCGCAAGCCAGCTACGTTTCGCAGACCGAGGGCCAGCCAACGTCCATACAGAATCACATGTGGTGCTTTTTCGTACGCTTCTGTGGCGTAACGTGCTCCCCGCTCATACATCGCCAGCCCTTCACGTTTCTTTTCCTGGCGAACCAGTAACACGCCGATGTTGTTGAGTGTGCTCCCGAGTTCCGCGAGATACTCGGCCTTGTCAGGAAATTCCTGAACAAGACTTTCTCGAAGTTGCAGAGACTTCTGATGAAATGCGAGTGCATCCGCGGTACTCGTTCCCTTGGCTACGGCCATCGAGTTGTAGGTGGAAGCCAGCAGACTGCGTGCCCCCGCGTGCGTAGCGTCTTCGGTCAGAATGCCTTCGCAAAGGTTGACGACCTCGTCGTGCCGGCCTTGGCGAAAGTACGCATTTGCCAGACCCAACTGAATGTCGACGCTCAAGTTGCCATTTTTCACGAGCTTTTCATAGATATCGATCGCTTTGCGATTTGCCGAAGCAGATTCCTCACTTTGTCCTAGTTCACCGCGTATCACGGCGATGCGATAGGAAGCCCGTGCTAATTCAGCTTGTAGCTCTTCGGCATTGGCTTTGTCCTTTGCAAAGTCTTCGTAAAAATCCAATGCCGACGCGAGCAGCTCCCGACGCAGTGGCTGCATACCGGGAACGGTCAACAGCTCATTTTCAGTGACCTGGTTGAGGAATTCATCGACCGCTGAGCGAGCAAGCGTAAAGTTCGCTTCCGCCCGCTGGCGTTGTTGTTGAGCATCGGTCAAAGCGTCCTCGGCGCGTTGGGTCTCCTGCTCGGCGATCCGGGTTTGCCGCTCCGCTTCTTGACGAAGCTCCTGCTCCCGATCTCTCGCGTTCTCGGCATCCTGTTGTGCTTCACGCGCGGTTGTCTCGGCTTCCACCGACTGCGTCAGAAGTTCCGCGTTTCGCTCGGCCAAACGGCGAAACTTTCCTGCCGCAATCAATGAGCCAACGGCCACGACCAGCAATGCTGCGAGCGTGACCGCGGCCGCGGTCATCGGTCCGCGATTGCGGCGGACGAATTTCTGAAAACGATATCCGGCCGATGGTGGACAGGCCACGACGGCTTCATCAGCCAGGTAGTGCTGGATGTCGGTCGCAAACTGATTGGCCGTTTCGTAACGCCGCGTGCGGTCCTTCTCCATCGCCTTCATCACGATCCAGTCCAACTCGCCACGGACCAGCACACTTAATTTCTTCGGCTCGGTCTTGCGGTTGGCGGCGATCGAAGGGAGTGTCGCACAACTGCTCAGTTTGATGCTCGGACGCGGTGGCTCTTCTTCGCGAATGATCCGTAACAGCTCATCAAACGCCGCCGAACGCAATCGCTGTTTGTCGAACGGTGTTTCCCCCGTCAGCAATTCGTACAACAACACGCCCAGCGAAT